>CAYSMV010000473.1:0-8923 GCA_964432245.1 uncultured Desulfobacterales bacterium | reverse complement strand
AGGCCGTTCGGTGCCGTCAGCCCGAAAGGATAGTTGATAATTATCAGGAAAGGCCTTTAACCTATGGAAGGCAATAAAACAAATTTTTTTGTTCAGACCTGGCTGGTGCTGATTCTGGCCCTGTTTTACGGCGCCGCCCTGGCCGGGGTACACATGAATTTTTCGCCGAAAATCGAAGAAAACAAACTAAATGAAACCCGGGAAAAGGTTCCGGAACTGGTGCTTGGCGAAAATCAGGCAAAGCAATCGGCCGCCGCCGGGCAGACATTAACGTCCGTGCCGACGATGATATCCATAGAACAGCCGGGCGGTCGCACGACCTCCTACACGGTTTTCAAGGCGATCCAAACAGACGTTGTCAAGGGATGGGTAGCCAAGGTTTCCGGCCAGGGGTATGCCGACAAGGTTGAACTGCTGGTCGGCCTCTCTCCGAAAGCGGATAAAATCACCGGACTTTTTGTTCTTGACCAGAAAGAAACGCCCGGTCTGGGCGCGAAAATCGTGGAGCGCGCCTGGCGGGGTCAGTTCACCGGCAAGGCAACGACACGCTTATTTATGGCGGTCAAGGACGGCGCCGACGAGCCGCATGAGATCGACGCGGTTACCGGTGCCACCATTTCCTCCAAAACGGTTTGCGCCATTATCAACAAAACCGTTACGGATTTGAAAGCCCCTCTGATCGGGCAACTTGCCGCCGACCGTGCCGGGCAATAAAAAAAGAAAGGATATATTGACGATGGCAGATCAACCAACCCCGATGGAACGGTTTATCCAGGGGATTATTCCCGAGAACCCGGTTTATCGGCAGCTGCTGGGGATGTGCCCGGTCCTGGCGGTTACCGGTAACATGAAGGCCGCCATGACCATGGCCGGAGCGGTGCTGTTCGTGCTGTTCTGCGCCAATGTCGTAATCAGCCTGATCAGGGGAATACTGAAACCGCACTTGCGGATTGTGGTGTTTACGCTGACGATCGCCACCTTTGTGACCATTGTCGACCGTTTTCTGGCGGCCTATATGTATTCCATGAGCAAGATGCTGGGGCCTTACATTCCGTTGATTATCGTCAACTGCGTGATTATCTGTCGCTGTGAAGTATGCGCTTCGAAGCAGAATGTTATTACCGCCGGAGCCGACGCCCTGGGGCAGTCTTTCGGGTACGCGCTGGCCCTGGCTTCTATCGCTACGGTTCGGGAAATTATCGGATCGGGCCGTTTCTTCGATATTCCGGTGCTTCCGGAAGCCTGGCCGGGCTGGCTGATCATGGCGCTTCCGCCGGGCGCTTTTTTTACCCTGGGGATGCTGCTTGGCCTGGTTAATTTAATCAGCGATAAATCAAAAAAAGTGAAGAATTAAATAAAGGTGCCCTGTCATGAGTTATATAGTTGATATATTTCTGATCGCCATCAGCGCCGCCTTAATCAACAACTTCGTGCTTTACTATTTTGTCGGCATCTGCCCTTTTATCGGCGTGTCCCGTAATGTCGACATGGCTTTCGGCATGGGCTGCGCGGTAACTTTTGTCATCACCATCGCGGCCTTTATCAGCTGGGCGGTGACAACCTTTGTGCTGGTTCCGGGAGCGCCGCTGACCTCCTGGATCGCGTCTTTTTTTCTGACCGCAGACAAGGCGGCCGCCATTGATCTGACCATACTCTCCTACGTGGTCTATATTTTTGCTATCGCTTCTTCGGTCCAGTTTGTCGAGATGTATGTCAAAAAATTTTTCCCGGATCTTTACAAGGCCTTCGGCGTTTACCTGCCGCTGATCACGACCAACTGCGCCATCCTGTTCGCGTGTTTGACGATCATGAGTCATGTGGCGGTCGACAATCCTTCCGACGCCTGGGATCTTGGCCGGGCGCTGACCCTGGCCGTCTTCGGCGGCATCGGTTTTACCATCGCGATTGTTATCATGGCGGGGATCCGTGAAGATCTTGATTTTTGCGACGTTCCCAAACCGCTGCGTGGCGCGGCGATTACACTGATCGTTGCCGGTATTCTGGCCATGGCGTTCATGGGTTTTACGGGGGTGGACTCGGGGTTGAAAAAAGCCCTGACAGCCCCCGCGGTCACCACTGAAGCGGCCCTGAATCTTGACAAAAGCAGGTGCGCTAACGCTGAATTGTCGACCGGGATCGATATTCAAAACTTTAGCGACAATGGAGTCTGATCATGTCTCTGGTTACGATTTTTCTGGCGGGCGGAAGCCTGCTTGTTCTGGCGCTGATTTTTTCATATATCCTGTGCTGGGCGAATCAAGCCTTTTACGTGGAGGTGGACCCCCGCATTGAAGCGATCTGCGCCGTATTACCCGGCGCCAACTGCGGCGGGTGCGGTTGCGCGGGCTGCGCCGATTACGCCGAGAGCATTGTCAATAAAGGCGCGCCGGTTAATTGCTGCTCCGCCGGCGGCCCAGCCGCGGCTGCGGCAATCGCGAAAATCATGGGCGTTGAAGTCGACACCTCCGCCGCGCCGAAACGTCCGGTCGTCCACTGCGGCGCTTTCGCGGATCAGCGCCTGGACCGGGGCGATTATCTGGGAGAGCCAAGTTGCGCCGCGGCTACCAATATGGCCGGGGTGCAGGGATGTAAATACGGCTGCCTGGGCTTTGGCGACTGTGTTCGGGCCTGCCAGTACGACGCCATTGGCATACAGAATGGTCTGGCTGTAATAAACTACGAACGATGCGTGGGGTGCGGTTCCTGTGTCCGGGCCTGTCCCCGAAACGTCATTACCATGGTGCCGTTCAAATCGGAACAGATGTATGTTATCGCCTGCTCCAACAGGGAAAGCGGGGCAGCGGTCAAGGAAGTCTGCCAATGCGGTTGTATCGGCTGCATGGCCTGTACCAAAAAGAGCGACCTCTGTTCCATGGAGGGAGGTCTGGCGGTTATTGACTATGAGCATTATGAGGCCGACAAGCTGGAGGAGATGGCCGCTGCCGCGGGAAAATGCCCGACCGGCAGTATTCAATTGCGGGGCTGATTATTTCCAGCCTGGATTAAATAATAAAAAGGAAAACGACATGACCCCAGAGGATCAGATTAGTTTTACGGTTGATCGCGGGAACCTTTACCGGGAGGAATCCCTGACGGATTTGAAGGTCGCCGTTATTCGCAGATTAATACCCGTAAACCCGGAGGGAACGGACGATAAGACCAGAAAAGTCCTCTTCGTAGGGCATTCGCAGGTAATGTCATCAGAAGGGCCGATTCCGTTACAGGCGCAATTGGCAGCCGAAAATCTGGAAGAGGCTATGAGCGTTTTTCCCAAGGCAATGGAAGAGGCCATGGCTGAAATGATCGAACAGATCAAACAGCTGCAGAGAGAGCAGGAGCAAGAGAAATCCCGAATCATTACGCCGGGAAGATAATCAGAACCGCTATCGGTTTTAGCCTTTCAGCTTTCGATAGATATAATATTTCTTCCCTTGTAAAAAAATGGTCAGCACATGTCCGTCACAGCCATGATGAAGCCGGTTTAAGGCCGTTTGCCAGACATTGCCAAAAAACATGGAAAGCAGTTCGATGTCTTCGGGGATACCCTCCTCATTTTTTATTTCATAATAATACATATAAAAATGACGATTTGTTTGCTCTATTTTTGGGTTAATAACGACTAAAAAATTGTATGTCAAGTAAAAAAACAACACATTATGTTGTGGTTATAACCTTTTTCCCTGTTTTAACAGCCAGGGGGTAAATCGATTATCAATGGGCTTGCGTTTTTTTTATAACTTGGTATTATAACTTAATTTGACAAAAATTGAATTAATGTATAACTTCGATTTTTACCGCCTCATCGAGGGGCAGCGTGTCAAAAAAAAAACGGGGAAGATGGCGGAAGCGAATCGAGGAGGAATTTAATGGCGGTTATTAACAGCCTTCTGGATACTGATTTATCAAAACTGATGACGGCCCAGATCGTGTTGCATATGCATCCTGATGCAAATGTTCGCTATAAATTTGAAAGCAAAAACAAAAAAAAGATAGGCCATATTCAGGAAATTAATCAGGAGATCGACAACCTCTGTCGGCTTCGCTTTACGGACAAAGAACTGGTTTACTTGAGTACTTTTCCTTTCTTTAAAAAAGACTTTATAGAATACCTGCGGCTGTTTCAATTAAATCGAAAATACGTTAACGCCTACCTTGATAATGATCGGCACTTGCAGATTGATATCGAGGGGCCCTGGATTTCCACCATTCTGTTTAGTGCCCCCGTCCTGGCCATTGTCAATGAGATTTATTCGAAATATCAGAGCATCAACGCCATGGGCTTTCACAGCGTTGAAGACACGCTTGATGCCGGTGAGGAGCGGTTAACAAAAAAAATCGAGAACCTGACCAACCTCCTGAAAACGGGCCAGCTGTCAGGATTCAAGTTTGCCGATTTCGGCACCCATCACCGGTATTCGCATTACTGGCACAATACGGTCATCGAGACACTCAAAAAAACACTGCGCTCTTATCTGTTTATCGGCACCAGTAACGTTTATTTCGCCATGAAGCACAAGCTCAATCCTATAGGCACCATGGAACATGAATGGCTGCAGGCCTATCAACAACTGGGGCCTCGACTGGAGCTCAGTCAGAAAACGGCTCTGAAAGACTGGATACAGGAATATCATGGCGAACCCGGCATCTCTCTATCCGATGTAGTCGGTTTTAACGCCTTTCTGAAAGATTTTGATATGTATCTGGCTAAATTGTTTGACGGTTGCCAGCATGACAGCGGCGATCCCACATCCTGGTGCGTAAAACTTATTGAGCACTACGACAAACTCGGGATTGACCCCAAAACAAAATCCGTCATGTTTTGCAATAATCTGGATTTTGAATCCGCCATGGAACTTCATGAGACGCTCAGTGATATGATTGACATTACCTTCGGTATCGGCAGAGAATTAACCCATGATGTCGGCATCATCCCTCTGCAGATAAGGTTTAATATGATCGAATGTAACGGCGGTCCGGTCGCCAGAATCGCCGATGACGGCTACCATTTATCCTGTAATGATCCAAAATATTTAGTCGCGCTGAAAGAAGTCTTCGGCATTGAGGATTGACGCCTGTTTCAGCAAGACGCCGCTGACTGGTACAAACCCGTCAGGGGCCTGTTTCATCTGACTCTGTAACCAAAAAACATTCTTGTCCTGGAATAATGAAAATTGATATTGCCTACGGCCTGTCCCGGCGGACAAAGGTCAACCCTTTGTATGTGTTAATAACCGTTGCCCTTTTCGCCTTCCCCGTTTCCTGCCTTCAGGCCGCTGAAAAAAAATTTGATATGTTTTACAGCCTTCGTCAAAACCTGGCTCGTGATGGATTTAACGAGAAAACGCTCGATCAATACTACAGTCACCGCAAGGTTGTTTTTGAAACAAATGCCATCAGCCGGTTTTTCCATCACCGGGAAGCCTCATTGGATTATAAACAGTTTTTAACACCGGCTTCCCTGCACAAAGCCGAGCAATACATGAAAAAGCACAGGGTCTGGCTGAAAAAGGCGGAAGCGGAGTATCAGGTTGAAAGAGAAATAATAACGGCGATTCTGCTGGTTGAAACCAGACTGGGGACCGTTGTGGGCAAAGTCTCCGCCTTTAACGTCCTTTCTTCCATGGCGGCGCTTTCCGACCCGGAGGTACTGGAAACATTCTGGCTGGCTTTAGCCGATACAACGAATATGAGCCGGCAGGACTACCGGAAGAAAGCGGCGCAAAAATCTCAGTGGGCCTATTCTGAATTAAAATCCTTTTTACAATACACAGACAAAGAGAATATCTCCGCGCCGGTGGAAATTACCGGTTCTTACGCGGGAGCTATTGGTATCTCACAGTTTATGCCGAGCAATATTCTCAAATTGGGCATAGATGGGGATCAAAACGGGCAGACCGATTTGTTTACGCATGCCGATGCCATATTCAGCGTAGCCAACTATCTGCGGCATCATGGCTGGGAACCCGGCCTCAGCCCGGACAAAGCCCGAAAGGTTCTGTTTGCTTATAATCACAGTAATTATTACGTGGACATCCTGATGCAACTTTTCAATGTCCTGAAAAAAGAAGATTCCTCGCCAGATTAGTTGTTAAAAACCATGACTTCTTCCGCCGTTATGATGATCATCGGTGCCGCTGCCGCGTCTTACCTGCTGACCTGCTGGGCGCTGATCGACGTGTCTGTCAAGGATTTCGGCACGCTTGAAAAAAAAGCCGTCTGGAGCCTGATTTCTTTCATACCGTTTGTCGGCTGGATCATTTATCTCTTGTGGGGACGAAAAAAAGGGAAACGGCACAGCGACGAACCTATGGATTAATAAGGCCTGATCCCCGGTTGACATTATCGCGATTTTAAAGGATTATATTTATTTAACACAACTAAAACCATACACCACGAAGGAGTTCTACATGAGCAGAAGCTATTTTTTTACATCCGAATCAGTCACTTCGGGTCACCCCGATAAACTCGCCGATTGTATTTCCGACGCCATTCTTGACGCCTTGCTGAAACAGGACAAGGATTCCAGGGTGGCGTGTGAAACACTGGCAACAACCGGAATGGTGGTCGTCGCCGGAGAGATAACTTCCAATGCCTCTATCAATTACGCGGATACCGTCAGAGAAACCATCCGGGATATCGGCTATAATTCTTCCGCCATGGGGTTCGACTGGCAGACCTGCGCGGTTCTGACCAGTATTGATAAACAGTCTCCTGATATCGCTCAGGGCGTTGATGAGGGGAAAGACAAGGAGCAGGGCGCCGGCGACCAGGGGCTGATGTTCGGATACGCCTGTGACGAGACCCCGGAATTGATGCCGTGCCCGATTATGTACGCGCACAAACTGACCCGTCAGCTCAATACAGTTCGCGATAACGGAACGCTCGATTTTTTAAGGCCTGATGGAAAATCACAGGTTACGGTGGAGTATGATGATACCGGAAAGCCGCGGCGCATAGATACGGTAGTAATATCCAGCCAGCATTCACCGGATATCGGATATGACGACCTGAAAAACGCGATTATAAAAAATGTTATCGCACCTGTTCTGCCGGCCGAGCTTATTGACGATAAAACCAAATACTTCATCAACCCCACCGGAAGATTCGTGGTGGGCGGCCCCATGGGTGACTGCGGTCTTACGGGCCGGAAAATAATCGTGGACACTTACGGGGGCCGGGGTCGACACGGCGGCGGCTGCTTCTCGGGAAAAGACCCCTCGAAGGTCGACAGAAGCGCGGCCTACATGGGGCGCCATGTGGCAAAAAACCTCGTTGCCGCAGGTCTTGCCAAAGAGTGCGAAATTCAAATTGCTTATGCCATCGGCGTGGCCGCGCCGGTTTCGGTTATGGTTGATTTCAAAGGAACCGGTCTTATTGATGAAGTCAAGGCGGAAGAAATCGTTAAGGAAGTTTTCGACTTAAGGCCGGCGGCCATTATCAAATATCTTGATTTGAAACGTCCTATTTACCGCGCCACGGCTGCTTACGGCCATTTCGGCCGCACGGACGGCGACGGGTTCTCCTGGGAGGCGCTCAACAAGGTCGAAGAGATAAAATCAAAAGCGGGAAAATAGTTGAATCCTTGGGCCCTGTGCGACAATTCAATCGGAGAAAAACCAGAACAAAAGACCGGACGAAAGCGAAATTACCAGGTAAGAGAGCGGTGAATCCAGCCGTCATCGCCATCGGCATGCCGGATATTAAGCCATGGCCCTTTGGTTTTTAAGCATTGAAACGGAACGCCGCTCTTTGCCCGAAAAACAACCGGAAAATCCGTCCCGGGACCTGAACGGACATTGCAATCATTTTTTTTGACAACAACAGTTTCCGTCTTGTCCAGCAAAGAATTGTGAAGCCAGCCCTTGTCTCCCTCAAAATCCTGGATTTTATACCAGGCATCCCTTTTTTCCAGGACAATAACCGGATAATATTTTTCCACTTTCCAGATAACGTCAAAAGCCTTCCCCGGACCGCTGCGGATATTGGCGATGGCTGCCGACACGGCCAATCGTTCCGCGCCAGGCGCAATTTCCGGAAAATAAGACAGCATCAGAAAAAATACCAGCGTCAGCGCTCTTTTTTTTATTATCGGCATGGCGACCATGACAGCTAAGTTATTTATACCTGATGAAAAACCATCCGGGGAAGTTCCAGACAGGTCAGCTTATAGCCATAAACCGCTCCGGTATCGATACCGATCTTATTGTCCTTAATCAAAACTTCGGAATACGGCGTATGCCCGAAAACGACCAGTTTTCCAAAATCATAGCCGGAATCAATAAAAGATCTTCGGATCCATAGCAGGTCCTCCGGCTTCTGTCGGTCAAGAGGGACTCCTTCCCGCAAGCCGGCATGGACAAAAATATAGTCATCGGTTTCATAATACAGCTGAAGAGAATTGAAAAAATCGATATGAGACTGTGGAACAGAGATATTTCCCCTGGCATCCGTATATCCCCGGAGCGTCTGCTCGCCCCCGTTAAACAAAAAAGTGATTTCATCTTCTCCGGACAGATAATTGAAAAACATCTCCTCGTGATTGCCCTTTAAAAAGACAATATTGCTGTATTGCTTCTTAAGGTCTACCAGATAATCAACGACTTGAAAGGAATTCTCTCCCCGATCGATATAATCTCCGAGAAAAACCAGCGTGTCTTTGTCGTATTTAATGGGAAGCTTGTCCATCAGCTCCCGCAGCTTTTGAAAACATCCATGTACATCGCCGACAGCGAAAATTTTTCCCATAATTATTCTTGCGTTTTTAGGTGTTAAGGTCTGCCGCGTTGTCAGACAACATTACAGGGCACCTCTAAAAATTGCCTTTTGGCCCGATGTCGGCGTTGTGCTCAAATTTTAATCCTCGAAATACTCCAATGTATTCCTCCGGTTAAAATTTTCGCACGCCTTGACCTCGAACCAAAAT
>CAYSMV010000472.1:0-2946 GCA_964432245.1 uncultured Desulfobacterales bacterium | reverse complement strand
TTGAAAACCGGATAATGCAGCAGCGCCACATAAAGTTCAGGTCGCGGTGATAGCTTCAATTTCGCGACACCACTTCTTTAAAATTTCCTTCTCCCCGGCATCCACCGGCTTGTGTTTCAACAAATCCGGCCGTTTCAAAAACGTCCGTTTCAGGGAATCTTCCAGCCGCCATTGTTCAATCGCGGCATGATTCCCGGAAAGCAGCGTCTCCGGCACCTCCTGGCCCTCAAAAACAGCCGGGCGGGTAAACTGGGCATGCTCCAGGCGTCCGTTGCCGAAGGTCTCTTTGACGGCGGACTGCTCGCCGCCGAGAGCGCCGGGTATCAGACGCGTGACGGCATCGACCACGACCATGGCCGCTATTTCGCCGCCGGTCAGGACATAATCGCCGATAGAAAGTTCTTCGTCAATAAAAGTCCGGCAAACACGTTCATCTACGCCTTCATACCGGCCGCAGACCAGAATCATATCGCGGGAAGACCGGGCCAGTTCTTCCGCCGTTTCCTGCGAAAAAAGGCGCCCCTGGGGAGTCAGCAACACCGTCACCGCTCCCGGACGCCGCTCTCTGGCGTAACGAATCGCGGCCGCCAGAGGCTCCGGTTTCATGACCATGCCGTTGCCGCCGCCATAGGGGCGGTCGTCCACCTCACGGTGCCGGCCCGTCGAAAAATCCCTGATATCGATGGCAGCGGCCGTAATTTTCCCCGCCTCAATCGCCCTTCTGACGATGCCGTGGGCAAAAAAAGCGTCCACCATTTCGGGAAAAATCGTTAAAACGGTAAAATCCATAAGACGCGCTTTTAATCCATCATATCAGTCAAATCAATACGCATGACGCCGGTCTCAAGATCGACTTCCCTGACCACGGACCTGATGGCGGGAACAAGAATCTCTTCCTCTGTTTCCGGGTTGTAAACGACGTAAATATCATTACCGCCTGTCGGCATAATAGCCTTCACCCGGCCGAGCCAGACGTTTGCCACGGTATAAACAGACAGCCCGATAATATCTACCCAGTAGTAGATCCCCTCCCCGGGATCGGGCAAATCTGAACGCGAAATAAACAGTTCACCTCCGACCTCTTCTTCCGCCTGGGTGCGACTGCTTATTTCCTTGCAGGACAAAAGAAACATGCGGCCGTGCGGCCGCCATCCTGTTACCGTAATGGATCGCTCTTTTTTACCGGATTGTCTTCTGACCAACAGACACGACCCGATATTGACTATTGACGGATCTTCCGTGTAGGGATGGATTTTGAGATTACCGTTTACGCCGTGCGCGCCACTGATCTTTCCAATGGAAAGATAGTCGTCCGTTGCCATTATTAAAAGCTATTCGACGATCTCGAGTACCGTCCGTTTCTGCATTTTAGCGGAAGCCGCGCTCAATATGGTTCGCATGGCGCGGGCGGTACGTCCCTGTTTACCGATAATCTTCCCCAGATCCTCCTTGGCCACCTTCAATTCCAGAACCGCGGTCTGGCTACCGTCTACTTCCGAAACCGACACCTGCTCTGGATTGTCAACAAGCGCCTTGGCAATGTATTCGATCAGATCCTTCATAGCCGCATCTCCTTTACTGCCATTAGAAATTAAAACACATGAATCGGCACCCCACAATCGATAGCCTTTAAAACAATCTTTGTTTTTTATTATAACCGATAACGAAAGAAAATGTCAAAAACGCGCCGCAACAAGCCATCATTAAACAGGCACGCCTTCCCTGCGCAGCAGGCTCCTGACGGTATCCGTGGGCAGTGCGCCCTGATCCAGCCAGTATGTCACTCTTTCCTTTTTTACCGAAACTTCGGCGGGGTCCGCCAGGGGATTGTATGTTCCCACCTTCTCCAGAAACCGGCCGTCTCTTCTGAAGCGCTCATCCGCGACGACAATCCGGTAAAATGGTCTTTTCTTTCTTCCATGCCTTGCCAACCTGATTTTTACAGCCATTTTCCTTCTCCTTAAAACGGCATCATGCCCCGGCCCAAGCCGCGCAGACCGCCTTGATTGATTTTCTTCACCATCTTCATTACCTGGGTATAATTATTGAGCAACCGATTAATATCCTGGACTTTCGTGCCGCTTCCGCGGGCAATCCGTTTACGACGGCTGCTGTTGATAATTCCATGTTTTTTCCGCTCTTCAGGGGTCATGGAGTTAATGATCGCTTCGATTTTCACCAGCTCCCTGTCATCCGCCTCAAAATTCTTAAGTTGTTTAATCTTTCCCATGCCGGGAATCATCTTTAAAAGCTCGCCGATTGACCCCATCTTCCGGATCCGGACCATCTGGTCCCGGAAATCGTCCAGCGTAAACTCATTCCGGGACAGCTTCTTTTCAAGTTCCGCGGCCTCTTTCTCATCAACGACCTGCTGCGCCTTTTCAATAAATGAAAGCACATCCCCCATGCCGAGGATGCCGGCCGCCACCCTGTCCGGATGAAAGGGCTCCAGGGCGTTCACCTTTTCACCGACCCCGACGAATTTGATCGGTTTGCCGGTAACGGCTTTAATGGACAGTGCGGCGCCGCCCCTGGCGTCGCCGTCCATCTTGGACAATATCACCCCGCCGATATCCAGTTGCTCGTTAAACGCCCGGGCGATGTTGACCGCGTCCTGGCCCGTCATGGCATCGGCGACCAGTAGAATATCCGACGGCGTCAGCGCCGCCTTGATATCCGACAGTTCCTGCATCAGCGCGGCGTCAACATGCAGACGACCGGCCGTATCCAGCAGGACGGTATCGCACCCCGCCTGTTGCGCCGCCACCCGGGCCTGCCGGCAGATGTCAACCGGTTTCATGTCGGCGGTGGATTGAAAAACAGGCACGTTGACCTGTCTGCCCAGTTTGATCAACTGATCAATAGCGGCCGGCCGGGACACATCCGCCGGAACCAGATAGGGTTTACGCCTGTTGTTCCTCAAAAAAACAGCCAGCTTGGCGGCGG
>CAYSMV010000471.1:0-28851 GCA_964432245.1 uncultured Desulfobacterales bacterium | reverse complement strand
CTGGCTGCGTGGATGGCAGACAAAGCAAATTCGGCAATACCTGAGAAACTGCGCAAGGTAAAAATATTTGAAATAGAATATACCAAGCTGATCCGTGATACCGGTGTCGCAGGCTCCCTGGAGGCACGTGTAAGTAACCTTATATCAGAGGTAAAGGCGCACAGGGCTGAAGTTATCGTTTTTTTCGACGAGTTTCATCAGTTCATGGCCAATGAAACGATTCGGAATGCTTTAAAGCCGGCTCTGGCAAACGGCGAGTTTCCAGCAATCGGCGCGACCACTGACTATGAGTTCCGGAGGGATGTCGTAGGAGATGATGAAGCGTTTGTTCAACGCTTTGGAAGGGTTAATTTAGATGAGTTGCCCCAGGAAGTAATTGTCAATATATTCAGAAAAATTATTGATAACAACAAAACCAAAAAACTAATCATTGATGACCTTACGTTGGATTATCTTTACTGGACAGCTAAAAAGCTTAATCCATTGCAGGCGCTTCCCCGGAGCGGGGAGCGGATTCTTTCAGATGTTATTTCGCGATTAAATCAGAGTGCTGATTCGACCATAACCAAAACATTGATAAAGGAACGTTTTAAAGTTGGTGAAATATCTCTCCGTCTTTCAGGGGAAGAATCTTTTCAGGAGATTGCGGCTAATGTTTCGCGCGTGATCAGGGGTCAGGACTTGCAGTTGAAAGAGATTCTGGAAACCATCCGATCCCATTTTTTTCTCCTGACAAAAATTGAAAGGCCTCTTGTTATGCTGTTCATGGGGCCCACGGGAGTGGGCAAAACCGAACTTGCTATCACTCTCACTCGTGAACTGTGGGGCGATGACGGCAGGGCTTTGCTTTTCAATATGGGCGCCGCTACCGACAAAAGCGTAATAACAGGTGCCGCGCCTGGCTATGTAGGCTATGAAGATAGTTCGCCCATTCTTAATTTCATCAGTTCATATGATTCTGGCATAGTCATACTGGATGAGTTCGAAAAAGTCACCCAGAGCGGTAACAACCGGGAACGCCAGATACAGGACGCCTTCCTGGAAGTGTTTGACAAGGGGTCAACAACCGATAACAGGGGGAGAAAAATAAACTGCCGGCCTTTCATATTTATTCTGACCAGCAATCTGGGACAGGATTTGTCTGCGGATTCATCGGATGGAGAACGACTGCAACAACTTTGTGACAAAGACAAGGGAAATTTTAGAAGAGAGTTTGTGGGAAGAATAAGGCTAATAAGTGCGTTCAGCAAGATCGGCGAAGATGTCGCACGGGAGATTATCAGCAGCATGCTGGAACAGTTTAATGCGCTTCCCGAATTTTCGTGCAGTTTCAAACTGGACGATACTGCAATTAAGAATATTCTCGACCAAGCAAACTTTGATAAATTCGGTGTTCGCAACCTGAAAGCGACCTTCGAGGGCCACATGAAACAGATTGCTCTTGCCAACCAGGAAAAATTTGAGAAGGCTGAAGCCGTTACTGTTTTTTTTGAAAACGGCGCATATAAGGTAATCAGCTGACCGCCCATTTTATTCAAATATTACGTCAAGTTCGGCTTGTTAAACTTTAATTAACTCGGGGAATCGACTGTCTAAATGATGGTGTCCACCGACCTGTTCGGCCCGGAAAAAGAAGCTGCCTGAGCAGCCAGCGACATTTTCAAAATCTGAAGTTACATTATTAAGCAGTAACGTCTTTAAACAGATTTATAAGGATTTTACAAAATTCGGGAGGGGGATAGTGAAGATTTCAGTCAGAACAAGCTGTTTACCGCTGCTGGCAATTGCGATGATTGCTTGTGTGGTAGCTGGCTGTGCCGGCGAGAAATGTCAAAATGCCTTGACGATCAGTTTTCAATTCAAAGATGCCCGGGGGATTACTGTCGGTGATCGGGTGATGGGAGATGGAATAGTAGTAGGGCAGGTGGCGGCCCCGCCGCATAGCCCGTCTCCGGGAGTCGTGCTGATTCAGGTGAAAATTGACAATATCGATCCGGAAAAAAGAGACTATCTGACCAAAGGCCTGTCGGCTGAAATTAAAAAAGACGGTTTAGTGGTCGGCGAAGGCTACATCAATCTATTGTTTCCTGACAAGCCGGGCATGGTTGTACCCGATGGCGTCATATTAAAGGGTAAAGATGTTAAAGAAATTGTTCCGGGCGTGACAATGTTGTCGCCATCGAGTCAGGAGATCGTGCAGATCATGAAGGACGCTTTCGGTGTTTCAGACCCGGCTGAAGCCGGACAGATACCTTATATTATCAACTGGGGTTGCGTGGCGGTACTTGCTCTTTTATCGTTTGTGATGGTGCTGGATCTGTTGCTTCGATTGCCACAGGGGAAAGACCGCAGGCGTTCATCCCCTCGCATATTCAGGGCGGTGTGGTATTTATTTGTTATCTGCCTGTTTTTTAAAGTCGTGCTTTTTACGGTTCAGGCCCTGATGCTATATGGCTTGATGCCCTTTGGTAACAGCGGGTGGATCACCGTTCCTGGGACAATCTATCAATTATTGGCGGAACATACGGGTTTCTGGGTTCTTGCGTTTTTCATTATTGTAGTCTGTTTCAAAATGCAGCTTCTGATGAAGGTGAAAGCGGCACGATGAATCAGGCTGGCGCCTCATTTTACAAAATCCGTGACAACAATTCTGCCAGGCAGTGGTGGAAAACCGCGGCTGAAAGGAGCCGGGTTCAGGCCGGAAAACGGCTGGCGGAGGCGCTTCTGCTGATATTTGTTTTATCTTTAATCCCTGATTCTGCGCAGGCGCAGTTCAAGGCAGATCAGCTGAGGTACAGCCGGGTGCGGACGGCTTTTCAAGAAAAGGCGGCGGCGGTTGAAGCCCTTTTTGCTGACAAGAAGCTTGCCTGGCCGCCGGCCGGTATTTTTATCCGGGTGTTTAAAAAAGAGAACCGGCTGGAACTCTGGGCGCGTTCAGGCGCGGGCGCGCGATTTGATCTGGTTACCGCCTATAATATTTGTACTTATCCCGGCAACACCGGGCCGGCTTCCGGGACGCTGGGGCCGAAGCGGCAGGAAGGAGACGGGCAGATTCCCGAGGGTTTTTATTATATCAGCGGGTTTAATCCGACCAGCAGCTACCATCTATCCCTTCGTATCGATTATCCCAATCGTTCGGACCGGATTCTCGGTGTTCAGGGCAGGCTGGGCGGTGATATCTTTATCCATGGCGCCTGTGCGACCATCGGCTGTCTGCCTATTACCGACGACAAAATCAAGGAGTTGTACCTGGCGGCGGTGGAGTCCCGGGAAAACGGCCAGACACAGATACCGGTCCACATTTTTCCGACAAGATTGAACGATGAGGGCATGGCTCAACTGAAGCGGGATTATTCGGATCAGCCGGGGTTGATCGCCCTCTGGGGAAATTTAAAGCCGGGGTATGATTATTTTGAATCCAGCCGGCAACTTCCGGACATGCGCGTCGACAGCCAGGGCAGATACCAACTCTCAAATGGGGCTACCCTTCAGGCGCCGGCCTGGGAGAAAATAGCTGACGGTCTTTTCCTGGGAGAGTTTGAGTCTCCGCAAAAGTCAAAGATCTGTAATTACCCCATAAGGGTTCTGAAGATTGATCCTGCCGTTTACGATCTCAAACTGCTTTCGGCTTCGGAGCGCGGCGGCAAAAACAAAACCGCAAAAGCTTGGGCTGATTCTTTTGGCCTGGTCGCAGTTATCAACGCCAGTATGTATGATACGGACCACAAGACCAGCACGGGCTATATGAAAAACTTCAGCCACGTCAACAACGGCCTGATCAACTCCAGGTTCGGCGCTTTTCTGGCCTTCAACCCGTCCAACAAATCAGTTCCGGCGGTGCAGATCATCGACCGCTATCATCAGAAGGACTGGCAGGATCTTATTAATAAGTATCATACCGTTATTCAGAATTTCAGGATGATCAGCCTTAACGGAAAAAATACCTGGCTGCAGTCTGATAAAATATACAGCATCGCTGCCGTGGCCATGGACAAAAAAGGCTGCCTGCTGTTTATTCACAGCCGGACTCCTTTTTCGGTGCATGATTTTAACCATATTCTTTTAACACTTCCGCTTAATATCAGGAATGCCATGTACGTTGAAGGCGGGCCGGAAGCATCCCTTTATGTCAAATCAGGCGATAAGGAACGATACTGGGCGGGCAGTTATGAGACCGGCTTTTTCGAGGATGATGGCAACATGACCCTGTGGCCCATTCCCAATGTGATCGGGGTGGTCAAAAAAAGGTGAGTACGGTTAATAGTTTATTCCGGGCGTGAGGTCCGTTGTGCTCAAATTCGGATTTAAAATAGTGCGTGATCTGGTGCTGGTATTAATGGCCGGCCTTTTCTTTTGTTTCAGCGTCATGTTTTTCGTAAATCATTTTTCCCCGCCGCCTACTCATGGATATGATCCAAATCGTTGTTCAAGATACTGCCATGACAAGGGCTGCCGGCATGTTGAGCAGCGTTATGCCGGGTTGAAAAATAGTTTTATTGTGAAGGCAGCGGGTACTCTTTATAATGGCAATATTGCGCTTCTGGGCAACCTCCCCGGCCTGAACTACAAGCAGGCCTGTATCTTGATTTATCTGATCGGCTTCCCCTTACCATGGCTCTTTCTGATCGTACTGGTACTGGCCCAGAGAAGGCGAATAAAAGATTTGCAAAGCGGAATGAAATAGGGCCGGAATGATGGATAAAATAGACGGGATAATTCGAACCTTATATTGGTTCTGCACTGATTTTACCGTGAATCTTGCCAATTTGCTGGGAATTACTTATACGGAAATAAACTTCATTCTTTTTCTGGTGATATTTCCGGTTTTTACCCTGATGCTGATTTTTCTGGTGTGCTGGCAGGGTTTTCACATTCATAAGTTAAGCAGATATTCATCCAATACCTCGGCCGTTTATTCCGGATCGCCGCTAACATCGGGCGGTGAATGCGGTCAGCAACCGTCAGATGTGGGGGACGCCGCTGCGACTTCTCTTCATCAGAAGAAATCGAAACGATTGTTGATCGTAACAGCCGGACTGATCCTCCTGCTGATTCTGCTTTTTTTCCCTGGCTGCTATTTCTATCGTCTGGTCGCGCCTCATCATCCGGACCTTGTTCTGATGCCGTTTTGGCAGGAAAATCTGTTTGTGCAAAACCCCATGTTCTGGCTGACCGGCCGGTGCTACGGCCAGAAGCCGCTTGTATCCGCCTTGAAGGTAGCCTCAGCGGATTTTGCCGCACGTCATCCCGGCGCCGGCATGGCTTATTTTGATATAAGCGGCGCTTATGGAGGCAGCCTTCTCAAACATCTCAGCCACAAGCATGGCTATGATGTCGATCTTTTGTATATCGGGCGTGACGGAAAAGGCCGTTTATATCCGCAACGTCCTTCTCTGGCTCGTATCGGCTACCGGTTGCGCTATAACAAGAATGGGGTATGCCAGGGCCGGCAATTTGACTGCCCGGCCAATCTTGCTCTGATTGTGTCTCTGCTGGAGCAAACGGCAGCCGGAGTTGATATGATTCTGGTAGAGCCTTTTATAGAAGAATTACTTATCCAGGAGGCGAAAAAGCAGCGAATGCCATCGGCAACAGTTCTCCGGTTGCAGAAGGTTCTGCGTTACGCCGGAGACGGGGCGGCGCCGCATACCGATCATATGCATGTGAGATTTAATCTCGAAAAATTATCATAACAGGGCAAACCTTGCTGTTAACCCGGAATATTCGGATTAAATGGTTGTAAGGTTTTTGTCGGGCGTGGAGAAATCATGCCGGTTGATATCCATATGCAGATACTTAACCTTTCAGCCGAGCCGACAGGCAGGCTCCGCTCCTGGTTGCCGCATGACCTTAGCGCCGACAAGGTCGTGTTTCTTCCTGACACTTGCCCGGACCGGTCATCCCCTTTGCCGACCGGCCCTGCCGTCCTCTTACGCGGTGGTCCCCAAGAACTGGACAATGTGCCAAGCTCTGATTCACAACATGAAAGGAGCTTCACATGGTCAAGGAACGGAAACAGTACAGGTATAGGTTGGAAAAAAGGAAACTGTTGGGACAATGCCCCCACAGAACGCTTTTTCCGCTCTCTGAAATCAGAACGGCTGACAGCCTATAGTTTCGCAACCCGGAAACAAGCCGAGATGGAAATATTGGATTATATCACCTTCTATGACAGTATACGGCTTCATTCTACCTTGGGCTATCTGTCTCCTATGGCTTATGAGAAAGAACAGTATTTAAAAGTTGCTTAATTTTGTGTCCGTTTTTACTTGACCACTACATTTTACCTGCGGCAGCATTTGTCGGACTTTTCTATACTTCCCCTGATGATGCTCCAGACCAGGCCGGCATCGGAATCGGGGTCGTCCCAGCGGCCGGGGAAGCGGCCACAGAAAGCGGACTTCAGGATTTCCGGAAGCATTTTAGCTGTGTTATTTTCCAGCAGGGGATGTTTCAGGTATATGCAGGTTTCATCCACGGCCCGCACCGACAGGCCTTTGTTGAGCTCATGGCTGGCGCGGACGAGGTTGGCGATCTTCACCACCTGTTTGATCCGCGTTTTGCTGACTTCCGGGTGCCTTTCCGTCATCAGGTCCACTTCCGCCTCTTCCGGCGGATAATCCATCTGCAGGGGGGCGAACCGGTCCAGTTGGGCGGCGTCAATGCCGAAGGTGCCGGAAAATTCGTTGCCGCGATTAACGGCCGCGATGAACTGGATGTTGTCCTCGATCTGAAGGAAAGTGTTGCTGACAGGGTTGAAGATCCGCCGGGTGTGGTCCAGCACCGGCATGAGCGCGTTCCGGGCGCTCTCCGGGCAGCGGTTGAACTCGTCAAGGAATATCAGGTATTTTCTCCGGGGGTGTTCACAGGCTTCTTCCAGGGCTTTCAGGACATCGGTTTTGATGAACCGGGTGACCGTCCGTCCCTCTTCGGACACGACTTGCAGGCTGGCCAGAAAGTCGGTGGCTTCGATCACGGCGCTGCAGTTGTAAAAAATGAATTCCATGCCCAGGGATTCGGCGATGCTCCGGGCCAGAACGGTTTTGCCGCATCCCTGGGGGCCGTCCAGCAGGATATTCAAACCGCTTTCCAGCAGGACCTGAAGTTTAATACTGATGACGGGATCCAGATAAATTCCCTTGAGGTTTAAATCCAGCAGGTGCTGCAGGCTTACCTCGATCTGGCCGCGGTCATCCCGCTCCGCTTTCCTGATGGCTTCGATCTTGACCAGGCAGGGGATGCCCGGCCTAATCCCCGGGTCGTCGCTGAGAATGACCTTGGGGGCTTTTTTGCCGTTTAAGTGGGTGGCGCGGAACCGGAACTTGGATTCTTTGACGGGATTAACCCAGAAGGTGGTCTCCATTAACTGGCCGACGGCAATATCCTCGGTTTTCAATCTGGATGACATAGGTGGTTTCTCCTTTACGCGGACTCGTGCACGTGCACGTATACAGTTAAAACTAGGAATGTATCCCCCCGAATTTTTTCATATATCAAAAAGCGTGCATTTCTGACAGTCTTTCTACCCTCCCATGGCCTGCTTTACCAGTTTTATCATAATTGCTCCGAACTTACTCACGGATGAAGCAAGGTCGTCTTCGTCCAGCACGATGTACCAGGGGAAGCAGATATCTTCCGGGTCTAATTTCCGCAGTGCGATCTGGGCGCAGCATATCTGCTGCCGGGCAAGGCTCTGCACCAGCAGGCGCAGGGCGGTTGTGCTGCAGGCGGTCGGCGCGCCGTCGCTGATCATGACCAGGAGCTTGACCGCGCGGCGGCTGGCGGAAGCGATTCGGGCCGCGTGCCACAGGACGGCCGCGTCGTTATTTCCGTTTTCCGCTTCCAGTGCCGACACGGCGCAGCGGAAGGGTGTGCCGGCATCGTATATAACCCGGTCGGTGAAGCCGAAAATGCGGACATCAAGGCCGTCTACCCCGACTGTTGACTCGGCTAACAGGGTGCCGAACTGTTTGGCTTTTTCAATGTTTTTGTGGTGGTTCATGGATTCGGAGCAGTCGATAATAATGCTCAGGAACAGATCGGTTACGGGTTTGATGATCCGGGCGATCATGAGCCGTGGTTCCCCGTAGATAACCATTTTCTGCAGGCGGGAGCGATCCAGCCGCCGTCCGGAAAGGCGGAAGCGTTCTTTCAGATATCGCACCCCCAGGTTCCGGAAAAAAGGACGCAGCTGCCGTGAGGCGCGCATGGTTTTTTGGGCATATTCCTGATGTGCTTTCAGGTCAAAAGGCAGCCGGACAATCCGGGTAATTTTTTCAAAATAGGTATCCTTGCTTTGATTGTAAATTATTACCTTTTTCCCGGAAAGACTGTCGTTTTTTTCTGTCCGGGCCAGGGCCCGGTCAATATTTTCCTGGGTAATGCCGTCACTGCCGATCAGCAGGGTTTCCGCGTCTTCAGAGAGGCCCTCCCAGGACAGGTTCTCCAATAGAGCGGCCCGCGGGCCGAAGATTTTTTTCAGCTCCCGCGCGATTTCAAGCAGCCGTTCAGGAGAGGCCTTTTTGAAACCGCGTTTAAACAGATTCAGCCCGGCGGCCACTTTAGGGTCGTTATAACGATTGCCGAGTCCCATGCGAAGGGCGCGCATGAACCGGGAAAAACTGTTTTGGTTTTCTTCCAGTTTCTGCCAGATGCCGCCGGCATTGAAGGAGACGCAGCCCTCTTTTACGCCCACTTTAATGACGGTTCCGGTTAAAACGGGAAAGGCGTCGATCTCAAGGGCCCGGAGCAGGTCGCCGGCATCGGCCTCACGATCGGCGTGCTGAAAGGCGTAGGCGGCGAGCTTTTTAAAATCATCGCCCCAGGTTTCGTTCCTGACGCGCAGATTACGCTCCAGGTGCTCATCTTCTACGATATTCAACAGGTCCGTTATTTTTTCATTCACGGCCGCCTCATGGGCCTCGCGGCTCTCTTTGCCGGCATGAAAGAGGTGGTGGCCGATTTCGTGGAGAATCACCCCGCGCACGATCCGGCTGCCTTCAGGCGCCTGGCTGATTACCGGAATGGGGGTGGCGTAGATAACATTTCCCTCCAGGCGGGTATAGCCGATCTCGCCGGTTTCCAGCATTTTTACCTGAAAGCGCTTGCCGGTTAAGGCAAATCCGGTCTGCATGCCCTCTTTGCAGATGTTACTTAAATGCAGTATCGTCGGGTTGTGCCGGTCATCCTTGATCATGTGGTTGATGGCCGCCTGGCGCAATTCCGGATCTCTGGTTGTTCTGATAATGGTTTTCAGCAATGGCGCGGAGCACTTTTTTAAAAAGCCGGTCAGCAAGCGGGAGGGGAAAAAATGAGCCCCGGCAATCAGCGCGGATTCAATCATTTCTTCATGCAGACCCGGCAAATCGAGAATAAATGCAATAGTTTTTTCACCCTCGATTTCACCTGCCAGCAAGGCTGTCAGTATAATCGGCCAGCCATCCGGACAACCCAGGAGTCCCAGGGTGAGGGCGGCCTCCAGCCGGACCGTGTGCTTACGGTTGCGTCCCAGGTCAAGAAATGACCGCAGGGCCTTAATCCGTCGGTCCGGGGGTATGCGAATGCTGAACTTTAAGATCTGCACTGCTTCCTGATACATAACGGGCTGCGGCGAGATGACACAGGTTTCAACCAGCGTTGATTTATCAAGGCCCAGTTTCAGGAGGCGCTCCCAGTCTTTTTTCTGAAACCAGAAAGAATCGGTTTCGGTGTTCAGGATTTCAAATATCAGCTTCTCATATTGCCGGCATCCCCGCTCAAGCATGGCCAGAGTGATCTTAAAGCGGGAGACAAGCGGGGTAGTTGCCAGGGGGATGGCATTTTCCAGAATAGACAGGGCTTCTCCTTCCGGCCAGAGGCTGATGGACTCGGTCAGAATGCCGATGCTGTCAGGCGCCGGGTCGCGGATCATCAGTTGCGCCAGGCCTGTGAGCGGCGTTTCCAGCTCAATGATGCGCAGGACCGCCTCGTTGACCACACCGCCATTGGCATGCAGACAGCAGCCGAGCAGAAACTGTGTGTCCATACTCCCGGTTATTTTTTGAGTGATCTCTTTAGAAGGCTCGTCCTTTTTTCCGGTCAGCCGCAGGGAATTGCCCGTGATCCCAGTACTGTCAATCCACGGCATTAGAATTTTACGAATGTTCGGCGGGTAATCCTGGATTTCGGAGCGAACGCGCGGAGAGACATTCGTCATACTTGGTGAGGGAAGCAGACCGGATTCAAAGGCTCTGATCAGGATTTTAGCCGCGGGTTCATTGCCTTCCGTGAGATGGTCCACCATTTTGTGCGCAAAATCCGGCGTGAATATCGATTTTAGTTTGTCAAGGTCGCGAAATCGCCACATGCTCACCAGGTATTTCAGCGTCAGCCACATGACATCCCTGATCGGCGCGGATCGCAGATTATCCCCGATTTCAATAAAAACTGTAAAACCGCCGGGCAGGCTTTCTATCTGTCCGGCGGCGGCAAAGCAATGTTCTTCCCACAGGCATAGAAAGCAGTTGCCGAACAGCGATTCCGGAAGGCGGCTGTTTCCGACCATCAGAAGGTCCAGTTTTTCCAGGAAAGAGGGGGTGCTGTTTCCATACCGGTGAAACACGGCATCTATCTCTTCCAGAGGATCAAGGCTTTTCAGGGCGGCGGCGCAGACTTCAACGGACTCTCTGTAAGGAGCCGGGCGCGCCAGCAAGGTCCGGCAGAGGCCCTGCCGCTGGTGCCTGAGAGCCGGCTGGAGGAGATCGTTCAGCTCAAGGTCGCCGGCAGAGACAATCTTGTTTTTTTCCTGGTCCGACAGCAGGGCGGACGGGTCAACCTCAGTATCCTCCCGGGCGTTTTTATCAGTTTTCAGGACGCGCTCAGCGCACCATCGCTCCACAGACGGATCCGGATGGTGCTTGAGTTCCATGGCCAGGGCGTTCTCTTTACCGACAGGAAAGCCCGGGCAGCATGGAATTAATGTCAGCAATTTTATCAGATCTTCGCGGGAGGCTGATTTTGTCTCTTTCAGAAATGCGTCGGTTGATATTTCCCGCGCGAGATCGGCCAGCAGTTCCTGGCCGAAATAGCTTTCTTTCTGTAAGTGGACGTCAAACCAGAGCCTGACAATGGGGATAACCTGTTCAGCGGTCATTTTGTTGGCAATGATTTCAGCCGTTTTCTGGAGTTTTCGCCGGGACAGGAGAATCTCTTGCCTGACTTCCTGTGTAAATATCTCTTCGCAGATGTTAAAGAGAATATCGGGGTCTAATTCTGCCAGAAATCCCAATTGACTGGGCAGTGTCCCGGCAATAACGGCGCAATATAGCAAAGCCCCGGGGATTTGCGGATGGTCCTTAATTCGGCGGTAAATCAGCCTTCTTGACCAGCTCTTCTGGGAAGCGGGCAGAATTAACAGATAGCCTGCCAGCCGGGGTTGGCGAACTGCGGCGTCGACAATCGGCTCCAGACCGAATAAATTCAGCAAAATGCGGTATGGGTCAGGCGGTCTGCCGGAGGCGGCGCGTTCCAGTCTTAATAGTACACTGATGATAACCGTCAGGTTCGGTCGGCCAGAATCATCCAAACAGATTTTGTTCCTGAGTATCTTCTTAATCGTTTTAAGACTGTCTTTTTCTATATTTCCGGCCTGTTTAATAATGGTAAGGCTTGATTTTCGCCGAAGTTCAGGGGGGATGCGCTCGTCGGCCAGGGCATGGATGCTGATCATTGTCAGCGTATCTGCCGCCGGCTGGATCCAGAATTTTTTGTGGGCGGCAACGGCATGAATGGCCTTGATAAGATCGTACCTTGCCCCATCGAAGATGGATGGGCAGCGGTGTAATTTTTTCCAGAAATCCTCGGGCGGCGAGGGCTCTTCTTCCTGGTCCTGTTCAGTCTCTTCAGCGGGATTTTCCCAGAAAAGGCTGATGAGATAGGCCAGGGGTGCGGTGTTCACGCTGAGGGGCGGGGGCGTGTGCTCGGGCGGTTCTTCGGCAGAATACGCGTAGTCAGGGATGTCTGTAAGATCTGTGTGACGCAGGTCGATAATTTCAAACAAATAAGTCCAATTAAGACTGGTAATCAGGGCCTTGGCCGTTTCTGTGGAAACATGGCCGCTGTTATGGAGCCTTAGCAGTAAGTGCAGATGCACCACCGGTATGTTATGGTTCTTTAAATGTTTTTCAACGCGGATCTGGGAGGCCGGGTCTGCTGACAGAAGCAGGATGGCCAGTAACAGGTCTTCTGTTCCGCGGGGTATTCTCTGCCCCAATGCCAGAAGCCGCATGTCCGCATCGGGATGAAACAGGGCCAGTATCCACTGGTTCGGGTCATGCTGACAGGATTCGTGAAAACCCAGCAGCGCTTCCTGCCGGGTCTCCGGTTCGGCATCGGAACAGCCTGTCAGCAGGGTCTGCAGGCCGGTATAACCGGCCACGCCTGATAAGGCCTGAAAGGCCGCTTTCCGGATCCGGGCGTTCTCATGGCGGGTTAAGGGCAGCAGTCGCGCCAGAAAAGGCATACGCTCTTCCACGGAAAGCTCCGATAGGGTGTTGAGCTGATCCAGGCAGGATAAAATTTCCGGCGTGGATCCCTTCAGCGCCAGCCAGAGCCGGGTGTCTTTAAATGAGGTCGGATCTGTCATCTAAAAAAGCTATGAATTTATAAAAAAAGTCCGGTTTGAAGTTGTTTTGTTATTCCGATGAAAATCAGAATCCAGTTAATTCTCGGATTCATATACGAAGTTTCGTCTATTTTTCGCTCCACTTGGCCGATGACGAATTACGACATGGCCTTCAAGGTCGGGCATAACGTTTTTTTTTTGCGGCTGTTATTTTGTATCACAAAACGCATTGTTTTTCATTTTGTTTAAGGACGGCAGACGGTAATTTTAAAAATAAAAGCCGGAAGGATGTAAATGATGCCTGTTGTCCTTCCGGCCCTTATTTGGCCAAGACAGAGTGCGTGCTGCTTGCCGCTTCCCGTCGATGAATTCAAGTCCGGGGAGCGGCGTTTCAGCACCCTGTTACGGGGATAATCTGAACACGGGGCAAATAGCCGACCCCTGAACCTGATTCCAGGTTAAATGCGACGATTCAGAACAAATAGAGAGCCGTGAGAAGGCCCGCCCAAAGGCATCCTTGGCGGTTTGAGTGGATGCCGGGCACGGTGCCCGATCGCTCCCGCCGGAGAAATCGCTGAACTGGCACCGTCTGTAAGCCGGCCGTGCAATTGTTCCCATACAGGGATGGAACGACGGGGACGGCTGGCTGCCCGTTTTCAACGTGTCCGTGAAAACGGGGGTAGCGTCAAAAGGCTTCATATCCGCGGCAACTGCCGGGAACACGTTTATATTCAAGCGGAATCGAGCACGTCTGATGCTACTCTGTCTCATCTTTACTGCTGCAACTAAGCTGTCTGTCAAAGAACCACGGCGGCTGTCTTCACGCCTTAACCGGTGTAAACGCCGGACACTATTCGTCAGGCTGCTTACCTCCGGTCGCCCCCTGGCCATGAAACCTTTGCCGGTTTCATTGGACAGGTCGGGGTCAATCGCAATTTCTGCAATGTTTTTCATTTGTTTAACCTTCAGTGTTATGTCATGTGTTTACTCTCAAATTGCATGCCAGCTATTATTTTAGTTCAGGATTATTGTCCATCATGCCGTTTTTAAGCGGGGCTTGCTTCGTCAGGTCGGGCACCGTTTCGCTCCACTTGGCGGGATGACGAATTGCGACACAGGCCCACCGATCCGGCATCAAGAACAAATCATCCCTGGAATAATAACGAAACACAGTATTATTTTTTATGGATTGGTCATAATATATCTATAAACGGGAAAAATGAAATTTTATGTCAATTACCCTGTCTGTTCTACACAATTATTTTATCGATGGCTTTTTATCGTTGTCATATATATCATTCTGATCCGTCTTTAATATTACAGGGAGGCATAATTTTTATCCGATCATTTTTTGAACCGGCCTGCGGGTAAAAGTCTGACAATATGCACCTACAAGGAGGCGAACCAATGATAGAAATGGAAACAGGCGGCATTGAATTTCTGGAGTATATGTTGCCCTGGGGTAAAAGACTTCCGGCAGATCTTTATCTGGCCACAAAAATAAAAAGAGGCGGCCAGTTCTCTGATGTCATGACGTTTGAAATAACCATCAGTTCGCTCTCCCGGACCAGGGAAATGTTTGAAAATTTTATCAGGAAAACAATGAAAGAACCGGTGCCTTGTTTTGAGGTAATATTTCATAAAAGTGCGCCCGCTGGGCCGGCCCTCAAAAAATTGTTTTTTGGCCAATATTGGTACACGCCGGTTGACTATCTGCAAAGCGCCGTGCTGCCGGCCATATCAAAATTCGTTGAGGATATAGAGATCTGCTTTGAAATAAAGTTAACCGGCCTGGAATTTTTTATCCACGCCGATTGTATCGCGGCTGCCGGACAGGCCAGAGGCGTCATAGCGCTGAATGACCCGGTTAAAGAGGCCTTTACCTACAGAACGGGGCAAAAGCATTTATGGATTCCGGGATTTTTGTATGAATGACGGGATCGATCTCTTTTGTTGAAACACAGGGAATTATGCCGGTCACGCCGCTTCATATCGGCCCTGCCATACCCCTGAAGGTTGCTGCCGGGCGTTATTTCAGCTTGAGCGCATTCGCTCTGACTCAGGTTGCCATGGACATCGAACCCATCGTCCGTACCCTTCGCGGCGATTTGCATCTGCATGGATTCACGCACACCTATATTGGTGCCATGCTTATCGCAGTCTTCATGTTCCCCTTGTCGTTTCTGTTATGTCCGTACATATTGCGGGTATGGAACTGGCTTGTGAGGCGATATCACATGGGTATTCTGGCCGGGAATGAACCCCTGAAAATGGTGCCTGTCGGAATTGGTGTCCTGGTCGGCGCTTTCAGCCACGTTGCCATCGACAGCATCATGCACGCTGACATGCAGCCCCTGGCACCTTTTTCGAAGCACAATCACCTGGCAAACATTATATCGATTGATGCTCTCGACCTGTCATGCTTATTTCTGGGAGTAATCGGAGTTCTCATCTATATATTACTTGAATTCGTAAGAAGAAGATGATCGACTACAAGTGCTTTTGAATAAGTTCCGCCGTCTGTCGCAAATTCGATAGGGATGTTTCCAGGGTATCGAATTTAAGTTTGAATCCGTCGTTTCTGAAGCGAGGAATAACATGTAGATGTATGTGAAAAATTTCCTGACCGGCGGCCTTGCCATCGGCAAGGAAAAGATTAATGCCTTCACAGCGTATACCGCTTGCTTTGATGGCAGTGGCCAGCAGTCGGGCTGTATTGAACATCCGGGCGCCGGTCGATTCAGAAATAATAGACAAATCTTCGGCGTGCGTGTTCGGAACGATTATGAGATGCCCGGAATTAATCGGCCGGATGTCCATGAAGGCTGAAATCTTTTTGTCCCTGTAGACAAATGCCGCCTCCGACTTACCGGCAATGATATCGCAGAAAATACATCTATTCATATATTTACATTACTCCGTCAGTGCTTTTCGGTATCCCCACATAAAATCTAAGTATGGCTTCATTTCTGTCTCTGGAAGATTTTTATAATTCATCGGCTGTTTATGTACAAGCCGCCTGATATCCCGACCTTGTATTTCCATAATAGTTTAGAGGCATTTTTGTCCCGGAGCAGGTAGGTCGCCTTAGCCGAAGGTTTCATCAAACTGCGCAAAAAATTTTTTTGCCCGCTGAAATTTTTTAGAAAGCCAAGAATAATGATGTGTCTCTTGTTTAAATCCATGGTCAGTTATTTTCTAAAAAATAAGGGCTCATTCAGTTCAGAGTGGTTTTGCAGAAAACAAAAAGATTATATATATTGTCAAATAGAGATGTCAATGTGAGGCAACGCGGGCAGGGGCAAAAAGATCTGAATCATACTTACTAAATTTGCTAATCGAAGTCAGACGTATTTTGGTTATGCTTGGAAAATTTTGTCATAATTATCAATCCGTCCCGTCATAATTTATCAATTAAGGAGTAAAGGATGGCAGTAATTTGTGAAGAGCATGGGGTCCAGAAAGGTTGCCTGGTCTGCCGGCATATTTACGCGGGTATCGGGACCGGGACACGCCGCAAGCTGAAGCAGGGAGAGCGGGTCTTTATCGACACCGATAATAGTGAGAAATTTTATACGGAGGCCGTTGTCTGCCGCGCGTGCCGTCGGAAGATGCGTCTGAGAAAAGATCGGAGCGTATCTTTCATGGATTTGATCGGTTAGGGTGAGTTCGTTCCAAAGCTCGAGGAAGCCTGTATCAAGTGCCTGAATGGATTGTCCGTTATTGATTATGATAATGGTGCGGGATTTTGATTGCATAAACAGCATGAATTAATCCTGTCAGGAGGCAGCAGTGGGTGGCATAAAAAAATGGAAAATCGAAGCGGGGCAGGGCGGCCGCCTTGGCCATTCCAATATGGCACACTTTGATCATACCGAGTATATCAAAGCCGCCTGCCGCAAGGCCCGCCGTTTACAGGGGAAGGAGATTATCCGCTGCGAACTCTGCGAATACATCGGAGGTGACGGCCGCGGAGATCACCTGACGGAATAAGGAAGGCCGTGCCATCTGTTTTCAGGGAATTGGTATTAGACCAGGTAAAGCAATTCTTGGTAAGGATAAAGTCAAGGGGGAGTTGAATGCTTGTGGAACTGGCCATTGGCGATGCGTACGGCGCGGGATTTGAATATGTCAGGGACAGGAGTTTTATATCGCGGCATAATGATTTGTCAGCCTACGTTCGTCATCCGACGCATCGTCATAAGCTCGGCGCGTATACTGATGACACGCAGATGAGCTTGGCGGTTGCCGAGCTGGTCGTGGAGCGGGTCGACTGGACTCCGGAAAATATCGCCTCCCGGTTTGTCGAGGTGTTTCATCGCGACCAGAGAGAAGGGTATTCTGGCGGATTTTATCTGCCGGCATGTGCCGGGGCAATGGAACGAGCCATGGCAGGGTGAGGTCGGCTCAAAGGGCTGGATGAGCGTGCGCGCGGCCATTACATCGCTGATGCGGAACGATTCCCTTTCCGCCATACTGAAAAGCAGCATTGCTTGGGGCGGGGATACCGACACGGTGGCGACCATTGCGCCGGCGGCGGGATCATGCTGCCGGGAAATTGTTCAGGATATTCCGGAGCATCTGGTTCAGGGCCTTGAGAATGGGCCGTATGGCCGCTCTTATCTGGCTGAGCTTGATAAGATGATTAGAACACAGTTCAAAAACGCAGTTTAAGTCAGGTGGCAGCAGTGAGGGAAACATCGGTAGCGACGGCCTTCAGTTAATGCTGCAATTGCAACAGGCCTTACTATGAGATTTGTGGAGATATCCATTCTTTTATAGGAAGTTTTTTCTGCTTCACCAAGGCTGACAAGTTGTGAAGTCATGAACAAATCAGACATAGAACATATAAAGCGGAGTTTTGACTCCATTGGCGCCGGTTTTTCATATATCACCAGAAACCTGCGGCAACACCTGGCTGATTATGAAGCGGGCCTTCGTGGCTGGTCGCGAAGGCATCGAACTCGTCAAGAGATGGAAAACGAAGCCATAAGGTACAGGCAATCAAAAGACTATGCATTTAAAATCATAAAAAAAGGGAAAGCCGAAATATTTGAGTTAACCGTTAAAAAGGAGATAGAGGCAAATCTTGATGTTCAGCTTTCCAATATTGATAAACACAGGAAAATCATCATTCTGACCTTCCTTTTTCAGGATCACAGTGAAGTTTTTTTGTGCAGCAACGATGGCGGCAAGCCTGTTATCCGGATTGTTCCGGCCGGCACACCCGGCGGGATCGAAGCCGCCTTGAACGCGCTTAATAAAGCCGGAGAGGAAAGACCGTCCAAAGCCCCGAATGATTACGAAGAAGATTTCAAAAGAGACAGGAATAAGTCTGCTGTCCCTTCAATTGAAGATATCAAAAACAAGATAAAAATCAATTTGTTCACCCGGAATGATTATGAGTTCTATCTGTCGCTGCTTGAAAAATGCGGCAGCAGGAAAATCCTCACCGATACCCGCCAGGTTATTCCGGCCTATTCTGGATCAGAGGAAAATACGTTTCCAGTGGCTTTGATGCGCGTGGCTGCCTTTTACTCCTATAAAGTCAGGGAAATCGATGACTGGAAGCCGCACAGCCATAATCCTGTCAGACAATTCAGTTCCCTGGTCAGGCATCTTTTTGCCCAATACAGCGTCCCCCTTTTTATGGATTCAGTCTGGTTCAGAAAAGGCCCGGAATGGATTATGTGGTTTATTGATCTGGCGAGGGGTAAGAGCGTCAGAAAATTAAAAAATTTCCCGCTCACTTATACAAAGAAGATGTGGCACACCCTGCTTCAGGCGCCCGGGACGTTGTCCATCGAGCAGGCCATCCGCTGGGGGCAGGTTATGGCGCTGGGGGGAAACCAGAGGTTTTTTCAGGAAATAGAAAATACGCGGATAGAAACGATCGGCTCAAATAACCCTTTCGGGTTTTTAAAAAGACATGCATTCTGGCAGACGGTCATCGAATGGTTTCTGCGTCATCCCATGCTGGATCCAGCCCATTACGGCCCTATTGTCGATTTTATAAACCATCAGAAATATCATCATCCGCGTGAAAATCCCGATTTTCAGATCACCGGCCGGTCGCCCGGGGCCGTCCTCGCGCTGGTTGACCAGTGGCATGGCGGCCTTGGCAAAGTCAATAAGGATAAACTGGTCAGGTGGAACTGGCATCATCTGGACTGGCGGTGGGAACAGAAAAAGAACGATACGGTGATACACATCTGGGAGATGCGGGAGTTGCTTAACAGTCATGAACTGCTTGAGGAAGGCAAAAAGATGCACCACTGCGTCTATACGTATACGGGCAGCTGTGTGAGAGGGCGGAGCCTGATATTTTCTCTGCGCTGCGATGAGTACCGCGTTTTAACTATCGAATATCTGCCTCAAACCGGAAAATTTGGGGAGGTCCGCGGCGTCAGCAACCGTCGGCCAACTTCACACGAACTGGGTATTTTAAAAAAATGGGCGGCGGCCAGGAATTTACAAAAAGCACTGACTGATTATCGGATGTCCTGAACCCTGATGGGGAAAAGTCAAGGACCAATTGACAGAAATTTTATGGTGTAAGGCGTCATACCATTGGGATATTCGTCGGCGAGGTGTGACAGCAGTCTGGCCATCAGTGAAAAATCATGGCCTGGAATGTAATGCGGGATTATGACCGATCCATGATGGGGTTTCAGTCCCTCGAAAAAGCTGACGGTTAGCCGAATAAAATCGTTTCTGTTTCTGGTTACCATGGCTCGTCCGGCTTTGGCGGCAGCCAGAAGTTGCTGCTCATCCGATGTTCCTATCATCCCTTGTTCATGGGCGCTTATGGCCTCAACCCGGTTTTTTCTCAAAAGCTCGGCCACGCGGGGGCTGATATCTTCGTCCAGATAATACTTCACGGGTTAGCTCGCATTTCAGACAGGAAGGGGTGTTTTTTTTAACACCTTCTCCTCATCCAATGCCTCGTTGTTTTTTATCTGGTTGTCGATTTCATCAGGGTAGAGGGTATAGTACGAGAATGCTGCTCTGACCTGCTGGTCATTGAGCCAGTGGTAGGCCTGTTTAAGCTGACTGTAGTCTTTCCCCGCTCCATGATAAGAGGCAATGATTTCCCAGACGTCTATGCCTGTTCCGGCTATTCTGGCTCTCCTTCCGCTTGGGCCATCGGCAAAGGTGATGCCGGGGCATCTTCTTGTTTTAATCGCCTCTTTCAGAAGATCTCTGGCCAATCCTGAAAAATCTTTACCGGTCCCGGCGGCCAGGCGTTCTATCTCTTTTACAGCTTCACTGGGTAATCGCAGACTTTTTTGTATGGTTGTCATTACGCTTCCCCCATCATTTTATGTATGCTGCTGTATTATTTTGTAATGCGATGAATGTCAATTGATTTTAGGCCAATGGCGGTGTTTGTTTTGGAAGGCGATGATTTTCAGAAGAAAACGTCAAACCGGACGATAAAAATTTTATAGAAAGACTGTATTTTAATCGTATGGTTAAAATAAATATTTTTGAAAGAATTACGGGTTTGTATGCCCGCGGGTAAGGCCGGTGTCAATCCAAGTGACCGTCTTTTCCGGGCCGAACAGGTCGCTTAATTTCAGCAGGACTTTCTGTTGCCACCCGGCAAATTCACTGCCGGACGCCGCGCCGGCAAAGAGCCGGTGGATTTGAAGCCGCCTGATATCCTCAAAATGGGCCCGCAGGCGCTGGATTCCATGTTTGAGAAGCTTATTTTTCAAGACCTTTTTGCTCATGCCGCTGACCTGCTTCTTGTAGGCGTATCGCTTTGTCAGAATCCCGCGCATCTGTTTTTCGGTCAGGGTGTCGATCCGGTTCAATTCCCGGGTTAAAAATGTTACCCGGCTGGTCAGGCTCAACGCCGGCGACACTATCCGGCAGATATTTTCAAAACCGACCTGAGCCATGCAGATAAAGGCCTGCATGAACAGCTCATCGTTAAGCAGATGTTGGGAGACGTTTAACAGTTTGCTTTTTGGCATTCTCTTTTTTTTTGGACCGTAAACCTCGCCATAAACCGCATAGGTGGCGCCCAGGGTGGAAAATACTTCTGAAAAGGCCCGGTTTAATACATTTTCCGGGATATCGAGAAGTTCACCTTCATTAAGCGAGAGGCCGCCATAGAAGGGCCTGATGGAGGCATGCACCACTTCGTGCATCAGGACCATATCGTGAGTGCCTTCAGGCATCCTGGCGGCGGCCGCGGTTTCCGGGATGGGAAAATAGATGACCGGGCCGGCTTTGTTGTAGAAGGCCGGGTCACAGCTGGTAATATTGTACCTGTCATAGGAGCCGCTGGCGATGGCCCGGAAGTGGTTGATGGGGCAGGGGTTCAGCCGCACCGGCGATACCTTGATCACCGGTACCTCGAAGGTGTTGCCGAAAGCGTTGAAGATTTTCGGCAGGTACCTGTCCAGCTTGCCTTCTATGTCCAGGGACCGGGCATATTCCAGCCAGGCCTTGACATCGACCTTTTCCAGCAGTTCTGGTGGAAAGTGTGGGGCATGGAGCATTGTTTTTACAAGTTCGAGCCATGGTTTTGCCTTTCTGGAGGTGGCTTTCATGTTAAACAGCAGGATATTACAGATTTCATAAAGCGACAGCTCTTTCCCTTGCTTATTTTCAGGCGTGAACCAGATGTCGGGGTGTTTTTTCGGCGTGCAGCCTTTTTCCCTGACAAAGGCGTTGAAGTAGAGAAATTCGTGATGGTATTCGACTTTCGGAGTAAGTGCCATTGGTTATGGACTCCTTTGCCTGCGGTTATAGAGTTAAGGGGATGATAAATTATATAGCAATACCGGCACGGGTGTCAATATAAGGTGTTATCACAAACAGGATCCAAGGAAGGGCTCCGTTATTTTTAAGGTCAAGCGGGCAGGCAATATTTATACGGTTACAGGCAGCACAAAGAATTCTTTCAAACCCAACTGCAAGTGTGTATAATATAATTATTTATACACATTGGAGGCAGGAAATGAGAACAAATGTGGTCGTAGATGACAAGCTGATGGCATCGGCGCTTAAGTTGTCCGGTCTCAAAACGAAAAAGGATGCCATAGAAGAGGGCTTGAAACTTCTGGTCCAAGTGAAAAGTCAGAAAAAAATCAAGCGGTTTCGGGGAAAACTGGAATGGTCCGGCGATCTTGATAAGATGAGGTCAGACAAATGATTCTTGTTGATTCGTCCGTATGGATTGATTACTTCAACGGTAATCAAACGTTCCAAGCGGACTGGCTCGATTCTTCGCTTGGGAATACACCCGTTATCATGAGCGATATTATCCTGACGGAAGTTCTCCAGGGTTTTCAGAGTGACCGGGATTTTAAGATCGCCAGGGATCTTCTGCTGGATCTTCCATTTATGTCAATGTGCGGACAGGAATTGGCATTAGAGAGTGCCACGGACTACAGGCTTTTGAGGAGGAAAGGGGTTACCGTGAGAAAAACCATAGACATTATTTTTGATGGAATCGTAAAAAGTCTTACCATCGTCATTCCGGGCTTGACCCGGAATCCAGTATAAAATTGATATTATTCATTTTTTCTGGACCCCGGCTTGGGGGCCGGGGGGGCAGAATAAGATAGATTTCGACTTTTTACGATTTCTTCAAGAATTGTTAAAAAAAAATTCAAAAATATCTTGACAAGGCATGTTGGTTCGATATTATCGAACTAAAATGGAAATAAAACATACCACTTCTTTTGTTAAACGGTTAAAAGCGCTCATGGGTGCGGCGGATTGCTCTCAGGCCGATCTGGTCAAGACGGGAATTATCTCCAAAAGCTACCTTTCCGGTATTTTAAGCGGCAAACATCCCGCCCCGGATGTGTCGATCATCAGGGGGATCAGCCGGACACTTCGGCTGGACAGCGCAACTGAAAACGAACTGATCCTTTTGGCCGGCAGGGAATTTGAGCATATTCTTGCCAATGAGGCCGCTGCTGATTTTTTACGCAAAACCGTGGAAAACTGCTGGGATGAGAATGATTGGGAAAAGCACAATCAACTGGTGGATCTGGTCATACAAAAGAAAGGCTCTGATAAATAATCCATGAACGTGCCTTATTTATCCAGAAACGAGATTGCCCAGGCCGGAAAAGCGATCTTGGCACAATTTCGAGAAAAAACCGGGCGGTCCATTGAACCGCCGGTGCCCATCGAAGATATTCTTGCCATGATGGGGTTACGCTGCCAGTTTGTCGATTTTGAACAAATCAATGCGCCAGATGTGCTTGGCGCGACATACGTTAAAAAGAGGATAGTTGTCATTAATGCCGGGCTGCTGGATGAGAGATCAAAAGGCCGGGCGGCCTTTACCATGGCTCATGAAGCCGGACACTGGGTGCTTCACCGTCATTTGCTTGCGGTTGCCAACAGGTACGGGGATTTGGAAGACGCTATTTTCTGCCGGGCGCAAGATGCCAGAAAGCCGATTGAATGGCAGGCTGATTATTTTGCCGGCTGCCTTTTAATGCCTGAAGATTTGGTGCGTTTTGCGTTTAAAAAAACATTTGCACCGGATGTAATCGATATCGTTAACGTAGAAAAGAATTTTGCGTCCATGCCTTTTTGTTTTGATCTTTGTGTTGATAACTGGCCATGCATCGCTGATGCAGTTAGAATGGCCGGGGGTTTTGATAATGTCTCCCGCCAGGCCATGATCATCAGGCTTCAGGAGCTGGGCTTGGTGGTGAATCATACCCGTCAGATAATGGGCTGGAAAAAACGTTCTCAGGCAGTGCCGGCAGCATAATTTTTTTTGCCCGTATTGTTCGATAGCATCGAACAATCAATCAGTTAAGAATCGCGCCGGCACCGGGAAACAGGAGATTTACTATTCATGAAAGCTTATAAATGAGGTTCTGTTTTTTTAGGGTTCGATAACATTGAACGATATTGAAACAAACCATATCCAGCCAATTTTAACGGCCCTGAAGGCCAACACACCAGTCCTTTATATCACCAGCGTAGAAGAGGAACGGGTGATCAAGGCCATTGAACTTTGCTGTATCAAAATTTGCCGGAAAATGTGGTGCCATACCATCAGTGAAGGGTTGTGGACGGTTGATTTTTGTCAAACAAAAGAGCTTGTTCCGGAAATCGTTCATGGCCGGGCGAATGCTGATTACCGTGATCCAACAGGAATACTCCGGCAGATCAAGGATATTCACATGCCTAAACAGGGCGCTGTTTTTCTGCTCCTCGATTTTCACGAATATTTACAAGACGGATTGATCCGCAGACATTTACGTGACCTGAAAACAATTCTGAAAAAACAGGACAGTTCCATTATTATCCTGGCACCATTAACAATGTTGCCACAATCGTTGGCTCATGAGATCTGGCGTTATGATTTTCCGCTGCCGACCCGCAAGGAAATGGAGGCACATGCCAGAACCATTTTAAGTAGAACAAGATTGAGTATTCGGCCGCCCCTAACTGATGAAGATTTTGGACAAATCGCAACCGCCGGGCAGGGGCTCACCATGAGTCAATATGAAAGCGGCCTTTCCGGTTTAGTGGCCAGCGGCCAATTCATTACCCATGAGGACATTATCAGGGCAATTATTGACAGCAAGAAAAACCTTCTCAAAATGTCTGCCGCACTGGAATGGGTAGAAGTGGCGACCCAAGTTGATGCGGGAGGATTGTCTCTTTTAAAAAAATGGCTGTTACAGCGGCGGCTCGGTTTTTCAGCCAGGGCAAAATCCTATGGCCTGCCTACACCTAAAGGTATTTTGCTGCTGGGTATACCAGGTTGTGGAAAAAGTTTGGCTGCCCGGATGATATCTGCTTTATGGCAAGTTCCACTGTTGCGGCTGGATACCGGCAGCCTGTTTACAAGTCAGGTGGGGGGATCTGAGGAACGTACCCGGCAGGCATTAAAGGCGGCTGAGGCCTTATCTCCCTGTATTCTCTGGATCGATGAAATTGAAAAAGCCCTGGCCGGTGTTAACAGTTCTATGGATTCAGATGCAGGTACCGCGGCCAGGGTTTTCGCTTCTCTGGCTACTTGGATGCAGGAGAAAACAGCTCCTGTCTTTGTGGTAGCCACGGCCAATTCAGTGGAAGTGTTGCCGGCGGAAATGCTTCGTAAGGGCCGCTGGGATGACATTTTTTTTATTGATCTGCCCGGTCTGGGTGAACGGGAGGAAATTGTTTCTATCCATTTGAAGAATAAAGGGCAAAATCCGAATGATTTTAATATCCGACAGATTGCTGAATTCTCAGACGGGTTTTCCGGAGCTGAGATTGAACAGGCCATTATCGCAGGTCTTTACGAGGCTTTTGATAACGGCCACCAAATGACAACTGTTGATGTGTTAAGGGCCATAGAAAATCAGGTACCACTTTCCATCACCATGGCAGAAGATATTCAACAACTTAAGGAATGGGCGTCGACAAGAGCACGACCGGCCTCCGAGGATATCGTGCAGATGCAACGGAGCGAGTGGCGGCAAGGTAAAGCAGGGAAAATTATGACCATACGGGAACAAGGGTAATTTTAATCCGGGCTGGATAAATAACAGTTAAAAAGGAGAGATAGAAGATGATCGAACGGAAAAAAATAAAAATGCCGGCGGCGGTTATTTCAAGAGACGAAAGATGCATAGGAAAAGTTTTTCAGGAGGTAATTATTCACCGGGATGGCAGTGTGGAGATTGAGTGGATCGATCCGGCCGCCACGCCCCTGGTTTTAGAGATCTGGGACGCGGTAAACGCAAAACAGTTTTTCCCGGTCAGAGTTGATAATCACAGCCGCATTTATTGCGGATAATCCAAAAGGGAGACAGAATCATGTCAATGACAATCTATTCTAAGCTTCAGGGTGTCACAGATATCGGCCTTTTGAGAGAAGCCATACAGAGCATGGGATTTGCTGTAAGGGAATCGGCGGATTCCCCACGTGGCCGTTCGGTAAAAAAAGAGGTGGCCAAGACTATGATATATAACCGGGAAATCCGAATCGTAAAAAACAGTAGTAGCGGGGAATTGGAACTGGTGGGTGACAGCGATTGGCGGTTTTTAAGGGACAGTTCGTTTAAGAACAAGGTGCGGCAGCAGTACAGTGTCGCGGCCGTTAAAAAGAAAGTCCGAGCTATGAAATATCAGGTTTCATCTGTTACAACGCAGGAAGACGGAACCATTCGATTATTAGCCACTTCCTGGGGGTAGAACAATGGAAAAAAAAGTTATAGAATTCGTTATTGGGCGGAGCGGAAGTATTAAGTCAACGATAAAGGAAATAAAAGGTGATGGATGCGAGAAAATATACGATAATTTAAAATTGGGTTTAGGCAAAATTACTGCAGCCAAAAGGACGTCGGAATATTACCAGAAAACAAGTGGGGTAATCCGCACAAATTCTGTGAAAAAACAGGAGTAAAATTTAGAGCCTTACTTGAAACAGTGAATGGTTCTCACCGCCTTACATATCTTGGCTGTTCGGTGTGCCCGCTGTCTTAAGAAAGGTTTACCCGGGAATAGACATCACTTTCCGGCGGAAGAGAATCGCCGTTTTGCAGGCGGTAAAAGCCGGCGGCCGCGATCATGGCGGCGTTATCGCCGCAGAGTTCGATCGGCGGAATGTGCAGCGTCAATCCGCGTTCCGCCGCCTGGCCGCTCATTTTTTTTCTCAGCCGGGAATTGGCCGCCACCCCGCCGACCAGGGCGATATGACGAACCTGCTTGACGGCGGCGGCATGAATCAGCTTGTAACACAGCACGTCCGCCACCGCTTCCTGGAACCCCGCCGCGATATCCGGGATAGCCGCTTCCAGTTTATCTCCTATTGACTGAACATATCGGCTGACGGCTGTTTTAATGCCGCTGAAGCTGAAGTCAAACGCGTTCTTATCAAGGTAAGGCCGGGTGAATTTTATGGCCGCCGGGTTTCCCCGGCCGGCATAGCGGTCGATTACTTCTCCTCCCGGATATCCCAGGCCCATGATTTTGGCCGCCTTGTCAAAGGCCTCTCCGGCCGCGTCATCCCTGGTCTGCCCCATCAGGGTCGCTTTTGTTTCTGACAAGACAAGGTAGATGGCCGTGTGGCCACCCGATGCCAGCAAAGCCACAAAGGGAAATGGCGGCGGATCGCCGGTTAAGAATAACGAGGCCAGGTGCCCGTCCAGGTGGTTGACGCCGACAAGAGGGCGTTTCAGGGCATAGGCAAAGGCCTTGGCAAAGGAAAAGCCCACCAGCAGAGCGCCGATCAGGCCGGGCCCCTGGGTAACGGCCAGGGCGTCTATATCCTTATTCGTGATCCCGGCTTCCGTTATCGCCTGCAGGACGACCGGCACGATATTTTCTATGTGTTTTCTTGAGGCCAGTTCAGGCACGACACCGCCATAGGGGCGGTGGATGGTCACCTGGGAAGAGACGACCGAGGAGAGGATATGATGACCGTCCGTCACAATCGCGGCAGCGGTTTCATCGCAGGAGGTTTCGATGCCCAGGATGTTCATTGTTCCTGCAAACCCAAGTGATTATTATTTGTTCCGCCGGACCGGCGGACGTCTGGAGATCCGTCAACTCGTACAGATGGGTGTTTTTTTGTTGGCTTCTGCGATACGCGCCAGCCAGCGGGTTAATACCCCGCGAAGGCGTTTTGAAAAGACTTGACGGTGATGGTTTTGGGTTGACTTCATATTATTTGAATTGAATCTGGGGCGATGTTTTCTTATCCCGGGCCGTAATTTCGCCGATCAGATACGCCTTTTCTCCCATGGCCTGTATGCTTTGCAAAACATCCTGAAAACTATCCCGTGATGTCACCAGGACCATTCCGATACCGTTATTAAAGGTTCGTTTCATTTCATCGTCGGATACCTGGCCGCCTTTCTGCAGAAAGGAAAAAACCGGCGGTATTTCCCATGATCCCCACGCGATCTCCGCGGCGCAGGTCTGGGGAAGAATGCGCACGATATTGTCCGGCATGCCGCCGCCGGTAATATGGGCCAGGCCGTGAACGGGAAAGAGCTTGATCAGCCGCTTGAGCATTTCGGAATATATTATCGTGGGTTGCAGCAGCTCTTCTCCCAGGGACCGGCCGAATTCGTCGATATGTTTTTCCGGTTTGAGTTTCAGGACATCAAAACAGATCTTGCGGACCAGAGAATAGCCGTTGCTGTGCAGGCCGCTGGAGGCGAGGCCGATAATTTTATCGCCCACCCTTATTTCGGAACCATCGATAATCTGGTCGTTGTTTACGATGCCGACCGTGAAACCGGCCAGGTCATACTCGTTTTCTTTATAGAAGTCGGGCATTTCCGCTGTTTCGCCGCCGATAAGGGCGCATTTGGCCTGTTGGCAGCCCTCGCCGACGCCCTTGATGATCGCGGTCGCTATTTGAAGATCCAGTTTGCCCATGGCCAGATAATCCAGAAAAAAAAGCGGGCTGGCGCCCTGAACCGCGACATCGTTAACACACATGGCCACCAGATCAATCCCGACGGTGTCGTGTTTGCCGGTCATGAAGGCGAGTTTCAGCTTGGTGCCGACGCCATCGGTGGAGCTGACCAGCACCGGATTCTTCAAATTGGAAGTGTCAAGGGAAAACAGTCCCCCGAAACCGCCGATATCGTCAAGAACGCCCCGTCGATTTGTTTTTCTGGCGATTTTTTTAATTTCCTTCACAAAGGCATTGCCCTTGTCTATATCCACCCCTGCGTCTTTGTATGTTATGGATGTCATCTTTTTGTCCTGTATCAGCAATCAGTTGGTTTTTATATGGTAAAAGACCAGCAATCATAACGTCGGCCGTTTGGAAAGTCAAAATATTTTTTGACAGTCAGGTCGCATCTGTAGTACACAAATCAAGTTTACGCTTTTTTCGCTTAATGGAAAAGAGATTATGAACAACAAATTCGGAAGACTTGATCGCCTGCCGCCCTACGTGTTCGCGACGGTTAACCAGATCAAGATGGAAGAGCGGCGGGCGGGCAAGGATATTATCGACCTGGGCATGGGCAACCCCGATCTGCCGGCGCCGGATCATGTCATCGAAAAGCTGGTGGAGGCGGCCAGAAAACCCCATAATCACCGCTATTCGGCCTCCATGGGCATCCGCAAGCTCCGCATGGCCATAGCCGACTGGTATCAGCGGCGTTATGGCGTGGCCGTTGATTACGAGGAGGAGGCCATTGCCACCATGGGCGTAAAAGAGGGCTTCTCGCATTTGATCCTGGTGACCATCCGGCCGGGTGATTTGGTCTTCACGCCCAGCCCCACCTATCCCATTCATCCTTACG
>CAYSMV010000470.1:0-8579 GCA_964432245.1 uncultured Desulfobacterales bacterium | reverse complement strand
TGCGGGCTTGCTTGTGCGGCGTACGTCCAGTACGCCTCCGCGCAATCCCTTGTTTTCCTTGACCTTGCGAAAAAATCCACATTTCTGGACTGGAAACCTGAATTGTGTCATCCATAATAAATGGGTGGGCACTAATTAACAGAACTATTTTCTTCTATGGCTGGTCCTGAAAGTGGATAAAAAGTTTATCCTTTTCTCATGGAAAATGCAAGGCGCGGCGTTAAGGCGTTTGTCTTAAGTTTTTTTTATTGTTCTTGAAATATATGGCCATTATATGATAATAATTTTTTAAATAAAATGGCTTGCGGTTAAATCAAAACCAATCCGATAATCATGGGCAATCGATATGTCTGAAAATTTTCAGCAGCTTTTCCCACCCAAAAAAATTTGTCAGATGCTTATCAAAAAAGGGGTAATCGACAGGGAGAACGCGGAAGAAATTTTTAAAAAACAGGGCATCGTCAGGGAATCGCTGGAGAAAAGAAGGAGCGCGCGGGCGGCTTCAGCTCCGCCGGGCATTCAAATCAATAATCCAGTGACCATTGTCGATGTTATCGTGGCCCTTAATTTACCCAGAAAAGACAAGGAGATCGGTCAGGTCGATGAGGAGCTTATATTTCAGTTTCTGGCCGAAGAGTGGAAGACCCCCTATAAAAAGATCGATCCTTTGAATCTGGACCTGGAGCTGGTTACCAATACGATTCCCCGTTCTTTTGCCATGAACTACCTCACTTTGCCCATTGCCATTGAAGAAAACAACCTGATCGTGGCCACGCCCAACCCGTTTAATGTGGAAGTGTTCAATGATATTGCCCGTGTTGTTCATAAACGCGTGGTCCCGGTGGTAAGTACCAAATCCGACATTATCAGGCTGATAAATGAATTTTTTGGTTTTAAAAGATCGATCGCCGCGGCGGTAGTTCAGTTTGAAGCGCCCACGGTCGATCTCGGCAATCTTGAGCAGTTCGTCAGCATGGCCGGAGAGGAGGAGCTTCCCTCGAACGACAGCCATATTATTAACGCCGTTAATCATCTGTTCGGTTACGCTTTTGATCAGCGGGCCAGTGATATCCATATTGAGCCTAAACGAGACGTGACTGAGATAAGGATGCGTATCGATGGTGTTTTGCATTCAATATATAAAATCCCCAAGAGGGTACATTACGCCCTGGTAAACAGGGTAAAAAATATAGCCAGAATGGACATGGCTGAAAAGAGAAAGCCACAGGACGGCCGTATTAAAATGGAAAGAGACAAAACCGAGGCGGAAGTCCGGGTGTCAACGGTGCCGGTTGCCTTTGGCGAAAAACTCGTCATGCGCATCATGGACCCGGATATCCTTTTGCAGGATCTGGAAGGACTTGGTTTTGCCAAAGACGACCTGGCCGTGTATCAACAGATTATAAATAAGCCCAACGGCATTTTACTGGTCTGCGGTCCTACCGGGAGCGGGAAATCCACTACCCTGTATTCTACTTTGCGATATCTGTCCACCCCGGATGTGAATATCGTTACGGTGGAGGATCCTATCGAAATGGTTCATGAACAGTTTAATCAGATCGCGGTGCAGCCGGCGGTGGGTATTACTTTTGGTTCCATCCTGCGGCATATTTTACGTCAGGATCCGGATGTTATCATGATCGGCGAAATGAGAGACCTGGAAACAGCGGAAAACGCGGTCCAGGCGTCTCTGACGGGTCATTTTGTGATGTCCACGCTGCATACCAATGACGCGCCGTCAGCGATTGTGCGACTGCTGGATATGGGCGTCCCGCATTTTCTGATTCAGGCCACCCTGACAGGGGTCCTGGCACAACGGCTGGTCAGGAAAATATGTGACGACTGCCGGGAAGCGTTTGAAATCGATGCTGTTGAGCTTGAAAATATGGGCATCCAGACCGGGAAAACGGGTAAAATTAAACTCTATCGGGGAAAAGGTTGTGTCAAGTGCCGAAATACCGGTTATCGCGGGAGAATAGGTGTTTTTGAATTATTGCCTTATACCGAAGCCATCAGAAAAATCACCACCGCGCGAACAGATCTCAACAAAATACATATCCTCAGCAGGGAGGAGGGCATGCACTCTCTTCGAGAAGACGCGGTTAGAAAAATGCTCAACGGCCAGACGACCTATCAGGAGGTCCTCAGGGTGACCTGGGAGCAATAGCCCGCTGTTACAAGGGACTTTTAAATGCGTTGCCGGATTTAACAGCGTCCGTTGATTCCGTTATGACAGCGGTGGCGGTTGTAGCCCTGGTTAGCAACACCAGCAGTTCACCGTAAACAAAGGGGGAAAGCAACATCTCTTTTCCATCTGTTCTGGTGGTGTCCTGATAATAAATATCGTATCGTTGCCCTTTCTGTACCCCGTCCTGTTCTCCTTTGTTTAGAAAAACAATAGAGGTTTCAGCGGACATCTCGGCGTCGTCCTCGGCCATGAGTATTTCTCCAGTCAAACCGGCCGGTGAGGGGATGAGGGGGACCTCCTTATTCCGTTTTTCAAAAGGCATAATCAGGTATCCCGCGCGGATGCTGTCAGTCGATTTAACAATCTTTGCCGTTACATAATCGGGAGCGATAGCCGTAACTTCCGTTATGCCCACGATTTCATATTGATGGCCCGCATAATCTCCTGTTATCGGGTCATTCACTAACGTCAGGGGCTTGTATACGCTGTACCGGTTACCAATGATAAAAGTGGTTTCTATCGGCGTGGAAGAAGCCGCTATCCGCGAATCATCCGATGATGCATCCGCTGTTTCCTCTTCAGGGGCTTGATTATCAGAAGGCTGGATCTCCATGGGTTGAATATAAACCGTATCATCCTGACTGATCATCTCTTTTTTCTCGCCCGCGGCTTTTAAAATAACACCCATGGCTAATGGGTCGACAGGTTTTCCTAACGCCCCTTGCTTCGGGAGTTTTTGGACGAACCCAACATATGAGATGCCGGGGTACAAATAGTAGACCGTCTCCGGAGGCGTCGTCGACGGCGTTACCGGCGCAACGGCCTGCTCCTCAGCTGGGACTGCCTGTGCCGCAGCCGTCGGCACTTCCTCAACTTCAGCGGCTGCCATATCGTCATGTTTGACAGGTGCTACATTCTGATAAAGGCGGATGCGTTGTCCGGGATAGATCAGATGAGGGTTGGTCAGTTTTTTATTTTGTCCCCACAGAGCCGGCCACCGCCATTCTGAATCGTAAAATTTTCTGGAAAGATCCCACAAGGTATCCCCCTTTTTTATTGTATAATAAAATCCCGGAGCGTAATCTTCTTCAATTTGCCGGCCTTCCTCTTCGATTTGCTGGTCGTTCTCGGCCAAGGCCATAAAAGGTATTAAAAAACAACCGGTCAGTACGCTAATCAATGATAGAATAATCGTCTTTCTGCCTTTCATAGCTCACCTATTGGATTTTGGATTGTTTTTTTGTCTGCCGCTATGCCGCATCGATATTTTATTTTATAGTTGGCCGGATGTTTTTTGTCAAGACTTTAGTTTTTCAGAGGATTTTAAGCTTACTGGCGGTCTGTGTCTTTCATCTGTCCGGCGTCCTTACCTTCATGCACTATTGATCAGTCGGATACGTCATGTGGTCTAACAAACGGACAACCTGAGGTGCTGACAGCACGGTGATTATTTTAGCTTGACATTTTGTTTTCTTTATCTTAAATATCTAAATCAATAGTAAAAAGGCTGACAGCGGGCATAGCTCAGTTGGTAGAGTACAAGCTTCCCAAGCTTGGTGTCGCGAGTTCGAGTCTCGTTGCCCGCTCCAGGCATTGGAGACAATCTCTATTGCCTAAGGTTGCTTTACTTGATAGCAGGACAGCGTGGTGTAGTAGCAGCGATTGATCGGAGACAGAAAGGTGGTATCAGGGAAACGGGCAACTGCCCGTTTTTTTGTTTAAGAAAAAGCGGCATGGGGGATCGCTGATTGATGAGGCCAGCCGAAATAACGGCCGGAGACAGATCGCAGGGAGGGCAGGCGTTCCGGTTGTCGGAAAGGGATAAAAGCTTAAAGACAAACGTCTGGAAACTGGTGGAACCGGTATGTGAATCGGAAGGGTTGGAACTGGTTTTGATAGAGTTTCAAAGGGAAAAAGGCGGCCGCGTTCTTCGCCTTTACATTGACAAGGCGACCGGGGTGACGCTGGACGATTGCGCGCGGGTCAGCCGCCAGGTGGACGCTATTCTGGATGTTTACTGTGATGCGGAAAGCGCTTATACGCTCGAGGTTTCATCGGCGGGTGTTAACCGTCCGCTGGGGCGGCAGAGCGATTATGAGAGATTTAAAGGCAGGGTTGTAAAAATTAAGGCCCGGGTCCCTGTTGACGGAAGGAAAAATTTTAAGGGGATGTTGCTTGGCCTTTCAGAAGGAATTGTCAGACTGAGAAGCGATGGCAGAGAGTACGCCGTTCCTTATAATGGGATAGCCAAAGCACAACTTGTTAATGACGATGGAGTCAACGAATGGTAATACAGGACATTAAACGTGTTGTGGATCAGGTCAGCCGGGATAAAGGGATTGACCGCGAAGTCCTTATCAAGGCTCTGGAAGAGGCGTTGAAGTCCGCTGCCAGGAAAAAACTTGGGGCCGTGACCGATATAGAAACCATATATGATGACAACACGGGCGAAATAGAGGTCTTTCAGTTTAAAGAAGTGGTTGAGGAGGTGACCGATTCGAACCTTCAGATCAGCATTCAGGAAGGGCGACAACTCGATCCGGAATGTGAAGTCGGTGACAGCCTGGGCGTGAAGATGGATACCGGCAGTTTCGGAAGAATCGCCGCGCAATCCGCCAAGCAGGTCATTATCCAGAAGATTAACGATGCGGAGAGGAACGTGGTCTATAAAAATTTTATAGACAAGGAAGGAGAAATTATAAACGGCATCGTACAGCGCATTGACCGTGGGAACGTCATTGTCAATATCGGAGAGGCGGAAGCCATTCTTGCTTCCCGGGAGCAGATTCCAGGAGAGCATTTTCGACGCGGCGATCGCCTGCGGGCAAATATAATGAAGGTGCAACAGGACGCGCCGGGACCGCAGATTATTTTATCCAGAGCTCATCCGGATTTTGTGGTTAATCTTTTTAAAACAGAGGTGCCTGAAATAAGCGAGGGGATTATTGCCATCAAAGCGGTGGTCAGAGAGCCGGGAGCCAGAACGAAGATCGCGGTGGTTTCCAATGACGTCGATATTGATCCCGTGGGCGCCTGCGTGGGTGTCAGGGGGAGCCGTATCCAGAACGTCGTCAAAGAGTTGCGTGGGGAAAAGATAGACATCGTCGCGTGGAATATTGATCCGGCGAAATTCGTCTGCAACGCGCTGTCACCCGCCCAGGTATCACGCGTTATTATAGATGAAGAAGAAAAGAGCATGGAGGTTATTGTTTCGGACGATACGCATTCTCAGGCGATCGGCCGGAGAGGTCAGAACGTCAAACTGGCTTCAAAACTGACGGGATGGCATCTTGATGTGGTAGGTGAGTCCATATATAATAAAACCATGGAAAAGGGGTATGGCTCTCTTTTAAAGATATCGGGGGTTGATGAAAAAATCGCCACCGCCATGTGTGAAATGGGATTTTTTTCGGCTGAAGAAGTCAGTAATGCCGCAATCGAAGATCTGATTGAAGTCGAAGGCGTTGATGAAAAGACCGCGGCGATATTGATAGAAAAAGCGTCCCGGGTGGCCGAACAGGCGAAAACCGAGGAAGAGGAAGCTCTTCAAGATAATGAGAGTGGCGGCGATGCGGATGAGGCCGGGGAACAATCTGATGCCGCGTCCGATGATGATCAGGGTCCAACCGAATGAGGTTTTGTTGCCCTTTCCGATCAGGAATGATATGAGTGCCCGGAAGACGGGGGTGGGATAGAGCGGAGAGACAGGAGGCTGAATGGCAAAAATCAGAATATATGAACTTGCCAGAGCGCTGAATATGACCAATCAGGCACTTTTGGAGAGACTCGCGGAAATGGGCCTTGAGGTTAAGAGCCATATGAGCTCTTTGGAAGAGGATACGGTCGAAAAGGTCAAAAAAGAGCTTTTTTCCGGAAATAGCGGTCGATCGGCCGTGGTGGAACAAAAGCGCGTAGGCTCAAACGTTATCAGAAAGCGTAAACAGAAGTCCACCCCGAAACTCGAGGCGGAGCCGGAAAGTCCAGAAGAGAGCGTTCAGGGAGATGTTGTTGTACAGGAAGAAGAGCCAGTGGCGATATCGGAGGCCAAGGTTGATGCAGCTGAAGAAGAAGCGGCCGAGGAAGTTTCTGAAGTTTTGATGGATGCTTCAACAGAGGCGGCTGATGGTTTTCAGGAACAGCCGGCCCGGGAAGAAGCGGGAGAAGAAGAGAAGGAAGAAGCGAAAAAGCCGGAGACGGCCCTCAAGAAAAAGGCTAAAACCAGAAAGCATCAGGCAGCCAAAATCATCAAGTTTCCGGATGCCCCTTTGAAAACCGTCGCCCGGGAAAAGGCTCCAGCGACTTTACCGGAAGAGCCGGAAATCGAACCCCCTTCCGATGTTTCGTTGATATCGCCTGACAGATCTGAAGCAGACAGAAAATTTTCAAAAAAAGCCAGAAAAAAACAGAAAAGATCCGAAGCCGATGATGTTGATGACGATGTTCTGGTTAAAAAAAAGCCGGTTTCTAAACGCAAGGAGATCGTGGAGGGCGCGGCTTTATATGATATCAAGCCCCGTGGTCGTTCGCGGAAAAAAGGCAAGGGAAAAACGAGGCCGGTCGGAAGCGGTAAAACGCAGATCACGACGCCTAAAGCCATCAAGAGAAGGCTGAAGATGGATGAGTTTATTACCGTTTCTGATCTGGCGAAACGCATGGGTGTTAAAGCCGGTGAACTCATAACCGTCCTGATGGGCATGGGAGTGATGTCGACGGTAAATCAGCAACTGGATTTTGATACGGCCGTTCTGGCCGCAGCTGAATTTGATTACGAGGTTGAAAAGGCCACCATAGAAGAGGGCGATATTTTAAAAATTGACATTGAAGATGATCCGGGGAAGCTGGTTCCAAGAGCGCCTGTGGTTACAATAATGGGTCATGTTGATCACGGCAAGACATCTCTTCTTGATGTGATTCGCAAATCGCGCATAACAGAGAGTGAAGCCGGGGGCATTACCCAGCATATGGGCGCCTATAAAGTGAACACGGTTAAAGGCGACGTTGTCTTTCTGGACACGCCCGGGCATGAGGCATTCACCGCCATGAGGGCGCGGGGAGCGCAAGCGACCGATATTGTCGTACTGGTGGTGGCGGCCGATGACGGCGTCATGCCGCAGACAATCGAAGCGATCAATCATTCCCGGGCGGCGGAGGTGCCTATCGTTGTCGCGATCAATAAGATAGATAAAGAGAACGCGGATCCTGACAAGGTAAAGCGGGAACTGGCCGAACAGGGTCTTCTTTCCGAAGATTGGGGAGGGGACACGATTTTTGTAGAGGTCTCCGCCAAGCAGAAAATTGGCATCGAAAACCTTCTCGACATGATTCTACTCCAATCGGAAATGCTGGAATTAAAAGCCAATCCGGATAAAAAGGCCAAAGGGATCGTTCTTGAATCTGAAATTGATCCGGGGCAGGGGCCTCTGGCTATCGTTCTGGTGCAGGAAGGAACGCTTTCCGTGGGCGAAACCATTGTCTGCGGCGTGTGCTACGGGAAAGTCCGCGCTATGGCGGATGACGCCGGCAAACGCATCGATCGAACCGGGCCTTCAACCCCGGTCGAGGTGTTCGGGCTCAACAGCGTGGCCGACGCGGGTGACGAGTTCGTCGTTGTTGAAGACGAAAAGAGCGCCAGAATCGTCAGCGAGAATCGAAGCCGCAAACAGCGCGCCAAAGATCTGACCAGACATAACCGGGTAAGCCTGGAAAATTTTTTCGAACAGATGCAGATCGGTGATATCAATCACCTTAATCTGATTATCAAGGCGGACGTGAATGGCTCCTGTGAAGCCATAGAAGATGCTTTGAAGAAAATTCATTCCGATGAAGTGCAAATCAACGTGATTCACTCCGGCGCCGGGGGGATTATCGAGTCTGATGTTCTGCTGGCGTCCGCTTCGAACGCGATTATTCTGGGGTTCAACGTACGGGCGAGCGGGAAGGCCAAGACCTCGGCCACCGAAGAAAATGTGGATATCCGTTATTATAATGTGATTTATGATTTGATCGAGGATATTAAAGAGGCCGTGACCGGCCTGATGTCTTCCACTTATGAGGAGCGCATGCTGGGCAGGGCCGAGGTCAAGGAGCTGTTTGTTATTCCCAAGAAAGGGACCGTAGCCGGATCGATCGTTCTGGATGGAAAAATTGAAAGGGGTCGTCAGGCGCGTCTGGTCAGGGACGGCGTGGTGATTTATGAAGGAGCCGTTGGCTCACTGCGACATTATAAAGAGGACGTAAAGGAAGTCCGAAGCGGTTCGGAGTGCGGCATTGGTATCGAGCAGTATAATGATATCAAAATCAATGATATTATTGAGTGTTATTATAATGAAGAGATTAAACCAGTAATTGACTGACCCGGAGCGGTGATGGTCGTCGGAACCGGCGTGATTAT
>CAYSMV010000469.1:0-3424 GCA_964432245.1 uncultured Desulfobacterales bacterium | reverse complement strand
GGCGTATGTTCCTGCTTTAGCTACGCTTCAGCAGGAACATACGCCCACAGCCCAAAGCGGACAGATTACGTGCTTTAAAACCGGACAAGTTTATTTGTTGCTAACAGTCCTTTTTATGGACCGCCGAAAACAGCGGCCGGATCCGTACCCGCTAAAAAATCAGGTTATCCTTGACTTGCGGCCCTGATCCGGATATATATATTATTATATTTTCTACACAATAGATTCCTTGTTTCACGTCTTTTAACCCGCAACGAAAGGAGACAGTCATGGCTGAAAGTGTGTACAAAATCATCAACCTTGTCGGAACCAGTCCAACGTCATGGGAGGAGGCGGCCAAAAACGCCGTGGAACGGGCTTCCAAAACCCTGGAAGATCTGAGAGTCGCCGAAGTCAACGAGCTGGACATGAAAATCGAAAACGGCAAGGTGGTCGCCTACCGGGCCAGCATCAGGGTTTCTTTCAAGTACAGGGATTGATTTTTACATCCACAGCAAGCAATTAAAAAAGGCCGGGATTTTCCGGCCTTTTTTTTGGCTTTAACCGGGGGTCCCTCTCAACAGCGCGGAAATGTCGCGAAACACCGCGCTGATATCATCCCGGATAACGGCATCAGCCATTTTATCCAATGGCGTGGCCGTGCGATTAACAATGGCCAGCCGCGCCTGGTGCTGCCTGGCGATGACGGGAAAGCCGGTGATGGCACGTGACTGGCCGATCCAATCGGCGACGGTTTCGATATCATTTTTGATGGCGTTCATTTTTCTGTCCCGTCGTTGCGGATAATTGCTGTCTGGCTTGGGCCAAAGTCGATAAATATCGCTGTTCTAATCCCGCGAAGGTCCGTTTATTAAAATCAATAACCGGCGCATTGTTCTCGATAATCCGCCACCCTTTTTCCAGTATATCAACGGCCTCTTCGATCCGGCCTGAAGCCAGCGCCACTTGGGCGGTTTTCATTCGCAGCCCCAGATCAAAAAACCGGGCCGGCTGGGTCAGGGCTTCCCTGAGCAGAGTGAAGGCCTTTCCCGGCTGACTATCGCTCAACAGGGTCTGCCCGTAAAGTATCAAGGATAAAGAATGACGGCCGGTTGCCCCCACCAGTCGTTCAGCAACCGCCAGAGCCGCCTTCCGCTTTCCGGCCATGTTTAACTCGGCAATCTGGTTTTTATGATAATAATAATCGGGATCGTCGGGCACGGTATGATTCCTGAGAAGACCCCCATCGTCAGGATGTCCGAAAAGCGGAACATTCTCCGTAAATAATTTTAACCGGTAGGCTTTGGTCACGTCATGCATCAGGGCGTAGGACATCGGGGGGCGTCCGAGAAGATCGGTCAGCCCGGCAAAAGTCTCATGACTATTTGAAACCATCAGCTCTTTTTCCTGAGAAAACGTCACGCCCATCCGTCTCTCGCATTCAGCCTGAGAAGGCGGTTCGACGGCAGGCTCATTGGTGAAAAGAGGCGTAATGGATCGGAAAATTTCAGCAGCTGTCTGGTAGCTCCCCCCGGACGTGAAATGAACAAGATCCGTAAAAAAAGCTTCGTCCGGCAAATATCCCAGGGGGCTGGCTTTCTGTAACGCAGCCGCGACATCAATCAGTAAAACATTGCCTTTTTGAGAAGCAGCGGCGATGTCCCTCAGCTCCTGGTTCAAAAAATTCAATCCTTTTGAATGACCGGCTGAAAGAGAACATGCCCGGTCATAAACTTCGGCCGCCTTGTCCGGTCGCCCCAGGGCCTGATAACAGAAGGCCAGGTGACACAGGGAATCGGCCAGTTGAGGAAAAAAAGTATTGAATCGTTCATAATAAAATATGGCCGTTTCGTAATCCCCGGCGCGTTCATGGGCATAGGCCTGATACAACAACGGCAGATTGGCCAGTATTTCCCGCAGGCCGGTGCTGTCCGCAAACGGATCATCGCTGCACAAGTTTTTCATGTTATGCGCGTAAGTACACAAAAAAACGGGAACATGATTTTTCCGGCAAATGGCCGTGATCTTTTTTATGTTGTGCCGATAAGCGCCAGTAAGGGATTCGACCACCTGCGGCGTCATGGATTGGAATGATTTGAATTCATTATAGTCATCCTGTTTCACAAGTTCTTCTATCAGCCGCCGGATATACCTGCCGGCATAATCAACCGCCAGCTGATATATTTTCAGCCGTTTCAATGTATATAACGTCTCTTCAGCTGCAAGCATTAACGCCGGCGGCAGCGGCCCAATTTCCATAACAACACCACGCCCGAGATCATTACCGGCTTCGTAACAGACAACGGCATCCGGTTTTAAAAAAAGTGCGTCTTTCAATATCCGCTTCATGGAACCGGTATTCAGGGAAGGAAAGGATAGACTGACAACTTCGATTTTACGTTCGGTATATTGAAGTTTGAGCATGGCTTCGAGGTAACGAGCGAAACTGAGTTCAGGAGCGAAATAAGCTCCATACGCCGCCGACCCGCCCAGAACAAGCACGCGGATACCGCCTGCCGGCTTATCAACGGGCATATTCAGAAACACTTCCCTGCTGGAATTAATTACGCTCAGCCCCGAATACGGCAGCAGCGCGCAGGGGTTCAGTACCACCTTATCCCCGGTTGCGGTCTGTTTCCGGAGGACATACGATGTGCTGTAGCCATAATCAAAAAACCGCAGTCCCGCTTCCAGTAAGATGAATAAAAACAGGACAGTGGACAGGAAAATTATTGTTTTTTTCAATGCTTTTATCGAAACCTCTCTTTTTCGATTCACAGTCTCATGGCTTGGCGTACTTACTGAACACAAAGATTGATGAGAATCCTTAAAATATATTCTGGATCGGCTGCGCGAAAAGTTCAAGATCATGACGCGCAGAAATATTTACCCTGCCAGGTGTCTCTGGCCTTCAGGGCATCTTCTATCTCGGCCAGGGTCTCTCTTTTCCGCAGCGACCAGAGCGGCGCCACCAGCTCGTCCGCATGCGGATCGCCCGTCAGGCGGTGGATCACCATGCCGGGGGGCAGGCGTTCCAGGACATCGCAGACCCGCTCCACGTATTCCTGCATCTCCAGGCACCGGTAGCGCCCATCCGCCAGCATGGCCGCCAGGGCCGTCCCTTTGACGACGTATAAAAGATGAATCTTAATGCCGTCGATTCCCAGCCCCGACACGGCGTCGGCGGTTTGTTTCATGTCATCGGCCGTCTCGCCGGGCAGGCCGAGAATAATATGGGCGCATATTTTAATACCGCGATTCCTGGTCATGGCCACGGCCTTTTTCACGCAGGCAAAATCATGCCCCCGGTTGATCAGAGCCAGAGTCCTGTCAGAGGCGGACTGCACCCCGTATTCCAGCCAGACCAGATACCGGCCCGTATAACTCTCCAGCAGGGAGAGAATCGCCGGATCCACGCAGTCCGGCCGGGTGCCCACGGCCAGGC
>CAYSMV010000468.1:0-17165 GCA_964432245.1 uncultured Desulfobacterales bacterium | reverse complement strand
TCGGCCACGTCCTTGTTGGTGATTCTTTTGGCCTCCGCGATGGATTTCCCCTTGGCGATTTCCGTCAGCATACTGGAAACCGCGATGGCGGAACCGCATCCAAACGTCTGAAATTTAATGTCTTTAATGTGGTCATCCGCGACTTTTATGTAAATGGTCATCATGTCCCCGCAGATGGGATTGCCGACCTCGCCAATGCCGTCGGCATCGGCGATCTCTCCCACATTCCTGGGGTTCCTGAAATGATCCATGACGGTTTTGGAATACAGCATCGTTTTCTCCTGAATTCTTTATTAATAACATTATGCCGCCTGGCGGTCCTTATATTGTTATGCCGGATTGCGGATTGTCAACCTAAAACAGTTGTTTTTATCGCTGTCCGCCAATGGTGATATTGATTTGAAAAATCTCGAACCGATCGTCTTTCAAAAAACCTGCTAAAAAGTGGGCGCTATTTTCGGAGTCAAAGACTATCGGCGCGTCAACTGTTGTTACAAAATGTGCGTTAAATGTTTGAATAACAACGCCGTTTATCACCAGCATACATTGTGGTTGCGGCCCTTTTGACTGTAATAGATAGGCAAGGTGCCGGCTGTCGGGGCTGAAAACAGGAGGAGTTATAATGTCAGAAAGCGGCGCGTCCAAATTATTTACCCGGTAAGACTCTTCTTTTTCGTTTACAACCATTACAACCTTTATTACGCTGCCCTCTTTTTTCGCCGCCTGGTAGGCAAGGGTACTGGAGTCCGGGCTGAAGTACGGCTTTCCTATCCTATCGTAAGTTTTTTGCGCTTTTCCATCCACTATCATGAATTGTTTGTTGTTGTCATTCACTCTGTATGCAAGATGGGTGGAATCCGGGCTGAAAAATGGTTTATCAATATCATCGTAGAAGGGGCTTCTTGTCTGGTCATGAACAATCTGCATCTTTTTGCCGCCCAGCGGCGCCATGATAACGCCAATATAGGCGTAATGTTTTGAGTCCGGGCTGAAGACAATCTGGCTGATTGCATCAAACGGCGGGCCTGTCGTTTTATCAATGACAAATCGATATTTTTTTTTCTCCAATTTTACAAAGGCCAACCTCGATGCGTCCGGGCTGAAAGACGGGGGCGTAACTTGTGGAAATTTTACGCTGAAGTTACCAAGATTAATAAGATCAAAATCTGTTGGAACATCAAAAAAAGCCGTTTGAACCTCAAAATCACCGGCGGGGGTTTTGAGGTCGTTATCAATCACTAGAAATTGGGCGTCCTTAATCGCGATGTAAGCGAGTCGAACTGAATCTGAGCTCCATGTCAAGCCTTCGGCTTTGTCATAGGGCCCCTGTTTCACTTCGCCGCGAACAACGAAGTAATTTTTGTCTTTGGAAGCAATATAGGCTATTGTCCTTGAATCCGGGCTGAAAACTATTTCCGTGATGCTGTCAAAAGGAGGCGATCCTTTGCCGTTGACGACCAACCTGACGCTGTTTTCCGAGTTGTTTTTCGCCACATAAGCTGCTGTCCTTGAATCCGGGCTGAACAGGACGCCGGATATTATATCAATCATATCATAAGGTTGCATAGAATAGCCATTAAGAGCCACAAATTGTTTATTTTTGTCCTGGGCAATGTAGGCAAAATATTTACCGTTCGGGCTGAACTTCAGGCAACAGGCGCCGTTATAACCGGGATATTCTTTGTCGTCGATAACGACCAAAAAATCATTTTCTTTGTCGGCAATGTAGCCGATCCGGTTTTCTACAGGCGAGAAGATCGGATAGCCTCTGGCGATATGGTGATATTTTTTCCCATAGTTTTTATTTACACAGACTTGCATGCCATCATCGCTTACGGCCACATAAGCATAGTGGCGCAAGTCCGGTGACATCACGGCTGAATCTACATATAAGAGAGCGTTTTCCGGTTGTTTACCGATAAAAATTTTTTCAATTGAAACTGTATCGGTTGAGGCCGAAGCGATCCGCATCGACAGAAGTACTAAAAAAAGCAGCCAGATTCTGGTCTGGAAAAAAATTGATTGGTAATTTCGCATCTATTCTGGTCTCTTTCGTATCCGCGCGTAAACAATGAACCGGCTGCGTTACTCCATTGTAATTTTTGGCTGAAGAAGCAAAAAAATTATTTATCGCATGGAAGGGATAAAAATTTTAAATAATTCGCGGGATATCTCTCCGCGCAGAACAATCTGCCGATACTTTCTTTATCCAGTTTTGTTGAGACATACTTCCAGACGACCTTTTTATCAGCGGTAACTTCGAACATGGTGCCGCCATCGGTCTCAACGATCAAATAGTTTCCATTCGGCAACTTCTGCTGCATTCCACTGGTCAAAGAATAGAAATTGTCCTCAGCAAAAAGGGGCCGGTTAAATCCATTGTAATAGTCAGACGGTGTGAATTGCCAGTGCGGTTTATTCATCAGGCAATCCCATTCCATAATTTGACTTCCCTGTTTATAAGCCGTGTTGTCAAAAAAAGCAATTCTCCCTTTTTCCAGAAAATCGGCATCATGAACAAAACGTGCTACCCCGGCCAGCGCCCATTTTGTTCTGAAGGTATTCCCATCAATCACCGTAATACATACAGATTCCCGGTGGGATAAGAGAATGTCACCCGCGTTGAAAAAAGGGAACCCATCCGCCTTATCTGAACCCAGCAAATCCACATTGTTTGTATGCAGATAATCATCATAGGGTCGTCCCGGAACCAGATTGTAATATGATGATTCTCGAATCGCTTTGTAGATCGATATTTCCTGCAGGATTTTGCCCTGGGGTGAAAGGATCGTAATATAATCGTCAATCCGGGGCCGCTCATCGTCATAATTATATTTATGGGTCAACACCCAAATACGACCGTCTTCGGAGACCGCTAAATCATGATGGGCATTAATATCCGCTTTCCAGAGAAGCTCGGATTGTGCGTTGATTTTTATTACGCCTGCGCCGTAGGGGGTAAAGGGACCCGAATATACAGCCAAAAGATCGCCATTGGGATATAAAAATACTTTATTCCAGAATATCAACTCCTGCGGAACCGGATCCGTCAATGGTTTAACATGTTTGGGATGAGGCCAGACATCGAAAAAGTTTTTTTGCCATTTATGAACAACATTCCCCTGCATATCCATAAGGCTGGCTGTTGTATCATTATTTACAATCAGCGTATATCCTTTGAATGCCCTGGATGGATCATATACCAGAACTCCTGAACATTTTTCTGTTGTGCGGGCCCATAGATAAGGATATTTTTTATATTTTTCCGTAAAAATAAGAGAGGAAATCTCAAGCCCGTAATTACATAATGCCGAATCTGCAGCAAGCCTGATTTGAAAATAAGGAAATATTTTCTGGTCCGCTACAAAAAAGCCCAGGCCAAAGGCGATAATAATTGAAAGAAAGAAAAGAGAGGCAACAAATAAAAAGAAATCCCATTTTTTTTTCAACTTTTGCCATAAACTCATCAAAAAAAGCCTTATTCCTGGTATTTTTGTTTCATAATTCGTTCTGGCATTTCCTCTTTGGGACAGTAGGGCCAACATCTAGCAAGCCGCTGACCGGCGGCGGACATTATTTATTATCGTCATCATCGCCTTGTCTGTTACAGGAAAGTCCTTGTTCCCGGCGACATAAAGCTCTTAATGGCCACACCAGCAGGCCTCCGACAGCGACCAGTATTATTATAATAACGACCCGGGAAACACCTGTCAGCGCAATACCCACGCCGAGGCTGACATGTATCCATATTTTATTCGCCGGGCAGGCACTTTGCAACTATTACAATTTAAAAACCATAATTTTTTATAAAGGCGTTTTAATTTTATTCAATATAATTCCGTCCCGGACAGGATAATCGACGGAAAGGCCGGGGAAGTTTGATTTGACTTGTTCCTAATGATTTTTTATGGTTTAAGAAAAAACGCACTTAAGACACGTCAACCATGACCAAACGCCCTCGCATACTGTTGATCAACCCTCCGCATACGGGACGCATGGTATTTCCCAGCATCAACGATCGCATCGCCTTTCGAATGCACGATTTTGCCCCGCCACTGGGGTTACTGTATCTCAAAAGCTACCTGGAAAAATATAACCGGGCCAGCGTGGAGTTCTTCAATTTTCAAACGCCCGCCCATCCCACCATTCAACAGTTTATTGGCTGTCTGTCACGATTTCAGCCGGATATCGCTGCCATATCCGTGATTTCATTTTTCTGGTATGGCGCCTGTCTGGTCACTGAGACAATTCGGAAGCATCGGCCTGATACGGTCATCGTGGGAGGAGGACCGCATATGTGGACTTATCCCGAAGAGACCCTGGAAAGGGGAAGATTCGATATTACCGTTCAGGGGCAGGGAGAAAAGCCTTTAGCCGAAATTGTCGAACGGATAGCTCAATCAGGGAGCCTTGACAACATTCCGGGTGCGACCTGCCGCGTTGCGGGGAAAATCGTGCAGACGCCCCCGGTCTGGCTGGATCAAGCCGCTCTGGACAAGCTGCCGTTTCCGGACAGAAGCGGGCTTGACATTCGACAGTATCGATTTTCCGTGAACTCTCACCACCCCTGCGCCTTAATGGTGGCCAGCCGCGGCTGCCCCTATAACTGCAGCTTCTGCAATAACAAGGAGCGTTATTTTCTGCCCCGAGACCCGGCCCTGGTGGCGGAAGAGATGCAGGCCTGCAAAAAAACGGGATATCGAGCCATTCAGTTCAGCGATGATGTGTTTACCTTTTCCCGGGAACATGTCGTCGATCTCTGCCGGCTGATCAAAAAAAACAGAGTCGGCCTTCCCTGGTCCTGTCAGACTCGTGTGGACTGCGTTGACGGAGAATTGCTTGAGGTAATGGCGTCGGCCGGCTGCGAACGTGTTCAGTTCGGAATCGAATCCGCCAATCCATATACTTTAGAAAGAATCAATAAACATATTTCTCCGGAGCAGACGTTCCGGGCATTTTCCATGTGCCGGGATAGGGGACTGATGACAATCGGCAACATTATCATCGGATTCCCCTGGGAAACGCTTGATGACATACAGAACACCTTTGATTTTGTTTTCAGGCTGGACGCGGATTATGTTTTCTGCAATCCGCTTATCCCCTTTCCCGGGACGCAGATCTTCGAGGAAGCCGCTGCCGATCCGAATTATGACCGCGACTGGTTTAGGCGATTCGTGCGAGAGCCGGTCGCCAACGCGAAAATAGCGATCTGGACCACTCAAATAAGCGAGGCCCGGATCTGCGCCATGATAAAAAGTTTTTATCGGCGATACTATTTTCATCCTCACCGCCTGAGACGCTATCTGTTTAATATAACCGGTCCGGCGGATTTTATCGGCAAGTGCGCCACGGGAATGAAGCTGATTATGTATCGGTGAATAATCAGGTAACGCTGTAAAACATTTGGTTGTTTTCTCCGCCAACAAAAACCAGCCTGAAGCCCCGCTTTTCCATGTTTAGGAGGCTTGTTCAAATCTTCTGGACGGCAGGCAGAGAGATCCGCCGAAATATTCGCGATTCCATCAACCGTGAAGCAATTATTTATTTTTGTCGCCCGACGCCTTGTCCGGCAAGGGCGGATATATCTCCACCTCATTTAAACATAATCGGCATTTCCCGGAAGCGGCCACGCGAATATATCGCGCCGTAACCGGTTTCTCCGGTTGGATCATCAAAGGCTTTTTTTTGGTCAGGCTGTAAATTTCTGTCGTTTCCCAATGGGCGTGATCTGAAGAAACGGATATCATCAAGGGCAATAGATTAAACGTAACCGGCGCTTTTTCAAAAACCAGAAAATCATAATCTTCGGAAATCCGGACACTGTCCTGAGTGTACCAGACGATATTGCCGGTTTCCAGTCCCTGAAGATCGGTATAGATAACGATAGATCCGATCGGTTGCGGTTGCAGCAGGTCGATTTCCAGCCAAGGCGATAAATGCGTCCCGGTGGAAAAACAGGAGGCAAAAGAACGGTCGCCGTCAACGGCATAAGCGCTGCCGTGAATGAGATTCAGTCTTAATGGTCCAAACGGCGACATCGAGGCGTGGGTCGGTTTTCCGTAGGCCAGGTTTCGGATGGCGCCTGGCAAAGGCGCCTGCCAGACATAACGGGTATGCAGATTATCACCGGTGTAGAGGCTGTGATACCAGAGCCAGCAAAGGCCGGCGGCAAATACGGCGGATGTCAGGGCGGTACCATATCCGGCCGGGCCGCGAATACGGAACAATCCGTAAAACAAACCGATACCAGCCAGCGTCAGGCAGGAGATCAGCATGCCCCAGAAGGCCGCCGGGCTCCAGTACCGGAACTCAACGATGCTTTCTCCAGCCGGGATGCGGACGGCATGATAGTTACCGTCGGCAGGATAGGTGACGGTTGGCCCTCCGTTGACAAATGCCCGCCAGTGGCCGGTGCGATGATAAGAAAACAGGAAAAAAGAAGGCTGGCCGGCCAGGGCTTGAAAAACCAGCCGGTTGTTTGAATTGTAAGTCAACCGGACGTTATCGGGATCTGTCGTCGGCCCCGGCGATAAAGGCCGGGGCCGGTCCCTGTCTCCCGGGTAACCTTCTACTACCAGAACGTCTTCTCGTCTTTCTTCGTCAAGAATGTCATAAGCCTCAGTAAGATTCTCCACATGAATATGGTTTTTATAGATTTTAGCCAGCATCGGCTGGGGACCGGCTTGTTCCCATTGCCGGACGGCGTAATCGGGATATAACACCTTTTCAAAACCGTAGATATATTCTCCCAGAAACAAATCATTATGTTTTTGTCTGTTCGCCAGGAATTGCAAAAATGTCCTTTGATCCGTGCTTTCTATTCTTTTTCTCGCCAGCGGGGCATAACGGTAAAAAACAATCAGCTGAAAGCAGGTCAGGATCGCCAGTATCAGGCCAAGGCGACCTTTAGTGACAGGAAATGTTTTGAGGCCGTAAACGGTCGCCACGACAAGAAGGGCCACCCCTGATACCAGCAAAAGCGGTTCGACCCAGTCCGGTATGATTTCAAGATTAAGTTTTGTTAAAGAAGGGGACATGGCCGTAACTGGCCGGAGCATGAAGAACACATAACCGATCGTGAGGCACAGAGACAGGAACGCCAGCAGCGAAAGCGGCCGGCCTGAGTTCGGTTTTTTTACGATCCCAGAAGATGAGTCATCGGTTTTAAACAGCCATATCAGCATCAGCAGGAACAAAACGGGCAATAGCATGGAAATACGGTTGGCGTAGCGGGTTACCGAAAAGAGGGGAAAATATTTCCAGATATAATAGTGTACCGGTGTATGGTCACCAAGCATGCAGATCATTACCAGGCCGGTCATGCCCCAGATCACCCAGACGACCCCGGGAATTCTGACCTGACAAAGCGCCAGAATCGGTATCAGCATGGCCGCCAGCAGCAGAGGAGAACTGCCAATCAGTCCGGAGGATGATGCCCGTAGAGGGGCAAAGAAGTTGCAAATCAGTTCCGAAGGGGTGCTGGAAAACACACAGGCTTCCGCATAATTTTTCTGAATCAGTCCTATCTCTTGAAGGTCGTCAGTCAAAAAAGGCACGATAAAAGCTGCGGCCAGACCGGCGCCTATCAGGCAGAAGAAGGCTGTCTTTCCCCAGAAAGAAAGAACCGCCTTGGCTGTCTGATGCCTGTTCGGGAAAACGGCGGGCAGCAGAAAGGGTATAAAAAGAGTGAACAGGCCCGCCCCCAGAAGGCTGAAGTAGGTCTCCTGGGCGTAACCGGAACTGATCAGCCAGTAGGACAGCCCCATGATAGCCAGGGGCCCTCTTCGTCTGGCTGGTTCCAGGTAGTAGTCACCAATGGCAACGCATAACAGGAGATAGCCGCTCCATACGGTTACGGCGCCGGCGACGGAAAAGCTCAGGGTTAGTCTTGAAGAATAAACAGTGATCAGGGAAAAGAGAAAGGCTATCGCAGCCGGGAACATGAGCTTCTGCAGGAACCGGAAAAGCAATAGGTGGGCAATGGCCAGCAGGACCAGATGCAGGAACAGAATCCAGTCCAGGAGCCGGCCACTTGAAAATCCAGGCATGAGACCGGCAATGTATAAAAAGGGGTTGAAAATTCCCGCCCATTGGTTGTTCTGTATCTGGTGCCAGACGATATTAAGGGGGAATGTGCCGGTTTTAATGCTGAAAAGATATTCCGCTTGTAAAAAAGAGAACATCAGCGAGTAATCCTGGGCCGGGTAGATATGCGTGCAGAAGGGGAACATCCATTGAAAAAGCAGGAAAGGAAGCAGGACAATGATAAATGATGCCCAATTCTGTCGGTTAAATATCATGGATGGCTCTTGTCCTTTTTTGCCACTCTCATATCAGCCGTTTGACCCGTGATGGCTTCGCAGAAAACTGATCTGACGGCCGAAGTTGAAAGCAGCCATGCCCAAGACGGAACTAATTGACAGACATCGTTTCCGCCAGCCGGATATTGCCGGCAGAGCGGTCGTCCCCACGCGATGCTGATAAATATTAATAGAACAATAAACCGCTCCAAGAGATCGGGCCCGTTTAACGCAGGCGGCGATAGATCCCGCATGATCCCCTTCAAAACCGACAATAAAATGAGCCCCGGCCGAAATGCCTTCCTGCCTCAGGATATGGAAGGCATCAATCATTACCGGGTCACTGATATCTTTTCCAAGCCTGCTTCTAACGGCCGCCAAAGGGCTGTCCACGCCGATCTGGGCCAGTTCGAAACCGGCCTCTTTCAATTGCCGGGCATAAGTCCGCGTAACCAGATCGGCCCGCAAGTATCCCCGCAGTTTGAACCCGTAAGGCGCCAACGATGACAATACCGCTTCCGCGTGCGCCGGATCGTAGCCGAAAGTCATGTCCTTGATAAAAATTTTTTTTGCCCCGAGCTTTTTCAAATTTTTTGCCTCTTCAGCTATTTCCGCCAGATCTCTCAATTTAAAGCCAAGAGTATGCCTTCCGGAGTTGCAGAAGACGCAGGCAAAGGGACAGCCGAAGTCCGTCAGTAGAGAATAGAAGCCCCCCCGCCAGAGCGGCATTCGGTAGCGGCTGCCGTCCAAAAACCGATGCGGCATGAGGCCGACGGAGTACCGTTCACCCGCGGCCGGGGGCGAGGGACTGTGCGTCGGCGTTCGCAATCTCCCGGCGCATGCTTCGCCGGCAAGAAAGCCAACGGCCCGGACATCGGTAAAATCAAGCAGCAGGCCATCGATAAAATCAAATCGTTTGAAATCAAATTCAGGATCCAGCGCGACTTCCCCGCCGATCACCAACCGCCTGCCGGGAGACTTGAGCCTTTTTGCCAGCGCCAGGTCGGCCTCTTTGGTTAAAGTGGAAACCAGAATGTATATGGCCCGCGGATTTAACTCATCGATGGCTTTTTTCACCTGTTTGGCGGTCATGCGGCGGGCAACGGCGTCGATCATCAGAATCTCGGCTTTACCGTTAAGGATGGCCGCTGCCGACAGCAAATCAACAGGCTGCCAATAGTAAGGCGCCTTGGGAAAAGTGGAACAATAATAATCTCTCAACACCGGCCTGCGATACGGAGGGTTAAGCAACACAATTGTCCCGCGTTTTATAGCCATTTATTTCAACCAGTGCGCCGTTCGACGAAGGAAATAATAAATCCGGGAAGGTGAATTCAGGGCCGGCAACAGTTTCCGGGCCGATGAGGGCCTGAGGTAAAACTCGGCCAAAGCCCTGCGGTGAAGACTTTTCAGCTCTCTTGCCGTCATACCGTCAGGCACATAGGAAACCTCGGCAAAAGTGGTGTCATATCTGAACCGGCCGCCGGACATCCGGCATAGATGCTCATATTCCCGGCAACCGGGAAACGGGGTAAAAAGCATGAAATGGGCCCGGGTCAGGGGAAGCTTTCTGGCCAGTCGAATTGTCCGCTCGATATTATCCCTGGTATCCCCCGGGTATCCCAGAATAAAAAAACCGTTGACCTCGATATTTTTCCGGGCAACGCGGTCGATCGTATCAACGGCGCGATCCAGATCAAGATGCTTGTTCATCCTTTCCAGAACAACCGGGCCGGCTGTTTCCAGGCCCACGGAAACCGAGTAACATCCGGCGGCTTTCATGGCCTCGATAATTTCATCGTCCAGAGTATCGATTCTGACGCCGTTGGGGCATGTCCAGGGAAGGCGAAGATTTTGGGCCAGCATGGCCTCGCAAACAGATAGCACGTGCCGCCTGACCATGGTTAAATTGTCGTCAATAAACTGAATCTCCCTGACGCCGAATTTTTCCTTTAAAAGCCGAATTTCCTCGGTTATCAAGTCCGGACTGCGAAATCGGACTTTTTTCCCTTTTAAGACGGCCACGCTGCAGAAACCGCACTCAAACGGACATCCCCGGCTGGTGATAACCGGAGCCACCGGGAACTCTCGGAAAAAAAACCCCTGAGGCGCCCTGGGGTAAACGCCGGGAGGCATCAACCGCCATTCCGGCACGCCCAGGTCGTTGCATTCCTGATTTACCGGCATGTCCGACGATACCAGCCCATCCCTGGTTTTTGCCCATACCCCGGACAAATCTTTGATTTCCTGGGCGGAAACATCCCGGGCGCGTCTGTTCCGGCAGCGGTTGATCAGTTGCCGGAACGAAACTTCAGCATCCCCCCGTAATATGTAATCAATATCTCCTCCGGCTGCCGCATGGAATTCAGCCGGCAAAAGACTGGGATGAGGGCCGCCGGCGATAATAACGCCCTGCGGCAGCACGCGCCGGATAGCGGCGATATCGCCCAGCGCCCTCACGGCCGCCGACGTCACAATCGACAGGCCGATTACATCGGGCCGGAACAACTTTATCTTTTTTTCCAGTTTCGCGGGCGTTAATCGTTCCCGGACCCCGTCCACAATCATTACCGTGGCGCTCTTATCAAGGTTGGCGGCCAGATACCCCAGTCCCAGGGGCGGGGAAATAACGTCGCTGTATGAAAAAGGCTTGATCAGCATCACTCTGGACATCATTCAGCCCTACAATGTCCACGGCAGAGGTTTGCCCTTAGCCGGTGACAGCAGTCTTTCAACCAGTCTCGCCGCCAGCTTCTCCACCGGAAGATAGTAAAATAAGGTTTTCATTCTCATCCGGGCCAGCGGCCGGTACAGACCAATCGCAAAATGAAGCCAGGCTGGAATCTGATAATCATCAAATTTTCTGTCCATGCACAGACTGGGCAGATACAAATTGTTTAACAACCGTTCCACCCCCTGCTCAAGATAGGATACATTCACCCTGTTCCAGTCGTATTCTCCCCATTGTTCAAGGGACGACGGCTTTACGAACCCTTCTGCGGCCGTGACCTCATCCCAGAGATCGGTTCCCGGGAAAGGAAAGATATTATACAGGGGAGAAAGTCTGGCATGGGGATTCTCCCGCATGATCTGAAACATCATGGCAATGGTCTGCCGGATATCGGCCAGGGTTTCACCCGGAAAACCGGCAATCCAACTATAGGCGATATTGATGGAATATCGTCTCCATTGTCGGTTTGCCTGGACCAGCATCTCAATGGTGTGTGGTTTTCGAATATAGCGCAGGGTTCCGGGGCTGCCCGAATCAGCGCCGACCGATATGCGCAGCAGCCGACTGGCCTCAAGAATCTCCAGCTCATCATCGCTGAAGGAAAGCATGCTGGGAACATCCACGCCCTGTATCTGCCAGCAGAAATCGCCGCCTTCGGCCGCCAGGCCCCGAGCGATGCGCATACCACGATCCTTGTCCAGAAAAAAATTATCGTCCACCAGATATACGCCGTCCACTTGAGACTGCTCGCAGATGCGAAAAAGCCATTCCAGGGTCTTATCGGCGTCAAGCGATCGAAAGGCATGATGACCGGTGGCCCCGGTATGATAACAGTATCGGCAGCGATGGCGGCACCCCCTCGACGTTTCCAGATTGATGGTGCGCCGGCCCCTGTATTTCTGGGTATAATTTTTTATGTCCACCAGTTCATACGGCGGAAACGGCAGGTCGTTCAGATCCACGGGCGGCCGGGATTCGTTTTTAATAATCCGGCCATTCTCTTTCGCCCACACGCCTTTAACGCCGTCAAGCGTTTTACGCGCCGCCAGCCTGTCGACGATTTCCAGAAGGGTCTCCTCACCGTCGCCGATAACCACCATATCCACCGCCGGGTCAGCCAGGGTTTCCTCGGGACTTAAGGTGGGGTGGTTGCCGCCCCAGACGATCGGGATTTCGCTGTTTTCTCTGATGTAACGGGAAACCGCCAGAGCGCTGGCAACGGGTGGCCCGCTCATCACGGACAGGCCAGCCAGCAGAGGAGATGCCGCCAGTTCACGGGAAAGCGCCTCCCGCCAGCTTCCCTGCAACCGCAAATCAATAATCTTGACGCAGTAATGGTGACTCGCCAGACAAGCCGTTTGAATCAAGGCCAGAGGAAGGTGCGGTTTGTCCCGGATAATATCCATATCCCCGATGCGGGGGTATATCAGCACAATATCCGCCATAATAAAAAAACTGTCCCGTCCGCCCGAGAAATAAAAAAAAAGCGTCCTGCTTTTCGAGGCTCACTGAATTATCCATGAATTTTTTTAAACTTCATGGCTGCCGGATTATAAATTAAGAAATAACACACCTGCTAAAACAAATAAAAGAGAAAAACACTCGGAATTTATTTGACAACATTCAGTCGATAGCTTATCAGGATCAGAAAAATCGTATTTTTTTATGCCATGGGGGAACGGCCGGATGGAATCCAGCGTGCTTTACCAGTGTCTCAAAAAAATAATCATGGGAAAAATCGTGGAAATTAGTTGACGCGTCATGGACATCCCAGGGCTCCGTCAAAGTAAGGCAAGCGATAGAAAATAAAAGGCAAAAAAAATAATTCTGACTTTTTTGCTTTTGGTTTGATACGCTGCTCATATGAACAACGTAAGCATTCCATGCTTATCCTGCAAGTCGAGCCTTGTTATACGCCTGGCGCAACGTGACGAAATGGATCGCTGGCGGGCTCTGATGCGCCGGCATCACTATCTTGGTTTTGAGCGTATCGTTGGGGAAGCGCTTTATTATGTTGTCACCCGGGCCGATCAATGGGTGGCCTTGCTTGGCTGGGGTTCCGCGGCCTTAAAGTGCGCGCCTCGTGATCAATGGATCGGCTGGGATCAGACAAAACGCTTGCGGCGATTGCATCTGATTGCCAACAATGTCCGATTTTTAATCCTGCCGGAGTGGCACTTGCCCAATCTGGCCTCCCATCTATTAGCTTTAAACCTGAAGCGTTTGAGCCGGGACTGGTCCGTTTATCACGGACACCCCATCGTGCTGGCGGAGACATTCGTAGATACATCCCGTTTTACCGGAACCTGTTATCGAGCCGCCGGATGGCAGGCCTTGGGCGTCAGCCGAGGCTATTCCAAATGTAACCGGCACTATCGGCATAACGGCCTGCCCAAGCTATTGCTGGTGCGCCCTTTGGCGGCCGATGCCCGGCAGTGCCTGAAAGCTTCATTTATGACGCCATTTGGCACAAAGGAGGACATCATGATCAACATCAACAAATTGCCTTTGCAAGAGCACGGCGGATTGCTGGATGTGCTCAAGACGGTGGTTGATCCGCGCAAGGCGCGCGGTATCCGCCATCCCGTAGTCACCGTCATCGCCATTGCGGTTTGCGCGGCCTTGTCCGGAGCACGCAGTTTTACGGCCATCGCGGAATGGGCTAAATATTTAGACCGTGAGGCCTTGCGCAAACTTGGCTCCAAACGCCGGACGCCGCCGTCCGAACCCACCATCCGGCGCGTTTTACAGCAAATGGATGCCAACCGGATCGACGCCCAGCTTGGAAGTTGGCTGGCGCAACACTGTCCTCTGGCCGGACGGGCAATCACGGTCGATGGTAAAACGCTGCGTGGCTCTCATGACGCGGGCGCAAAACCCGTTCATCTATTAAGCGCTGTTCTACACCAGGAAGCCGTCGTGGTCGGTCAGATGGCCGTGGAAGAAAAAACCAACGAAATCCCCAAACTGCCTTACCTGCTGGACTCCCTGCCATTGCAGCAAACTGTTGTCACCGCCGACGCGATACACACGCAACAGGAAACCGCTCGTTTTATCGTGGAAAAAAAACAAGCCGATTATCTGTTTATCGTCAAGGACAATCAGTCCGGCTTGCGTCAGGACATCGCTGATGTAAATTTTGGCGCTTTTCCCCCCTGAACACGTCACCGTTGAGAAATCCCATGGCCGCCTGGATCGGTGTTGTATCTGGACCAGCACCGAACTCAATGATTATCTGCACTTTCCTCATGTAGCCCAGTGTTTTTGCATTCAGCGCGACAGCACTCAAATGGTTACCGGCAAACATCGCAGCGAAACGGTCTACGGAATCACCAGCCTCGGTCCTGAACATGCCAATGCCGCTTATTTGCTGGAGTTAAGCCGTGGCCATTGGACCATTGAGAACCGTCTCCATTGGGTCCGGGATGTAACGTACGATGAAGATCGTTGCCGCATACGGAAAGGCTCGGGCGCCCAGGTTATGGCAACCATCCGTAACCTGGCAATCTCCTTGCTTCGCTTGGCCGGCGCTCGCTATATAGCTTCAGGCCTGCGCTACTGCGCAAGACTTGGACAAGGCGTCTTACGATTTGTCGGAGTCCCGGACTGACTTTGACGGGTCCCTGCCCTGGATACCTGAGGAGTTTTGTTTTCCGTACTATATGCTGTATAATAAATTTTTTGAAAAATCTTTCTTCATAGGCATTGAATTTAACGTTTAAACCGATATTGAGACAACAATTCTCAGAAGACGGTTTTTATCATGTGGCAGTCTTTTTGCTGCCGGCGGTGCTGCTCTATTGGTTACTGCCGTTTATCACCGGTCTAAGCCTGGGCAGTGATTACGTCAATTATCATATTTACCATCAGCTCGATCTGCTGTTTTCTGTGAAAAGCGGGTCCTTTCCGCTTTACGCCCCGGCCTGCTATTATGGACAATCATCTGTTTACCCCCACGCCCAGCTCTACCATCCCCTTGGTTATTTGGCCGCATTGATGCCGGGCTTCTGGCGGGGATACTCCCTGGAATGGCTGACGCTTCTTAGGCTGATCACCCTGGCCTTTTGTCATTTCTGCCTGTTTAGGTTTCTACGCCAGATGCGGCTGGACCGGCTGATGGCTTTTGTTATATCGTTGATCACTGTTTATAACCTCAGGATGCTGGACATGTTCTGGAACGCCGTCGCCCTGGAAGCGTACACTGGTACCTTGTTCCTCTGCGCCGCCATCGGCTGTTATTTTTTCAAGTCGACCGGCTGGCGCGGTCCCCTTCTGATCATTGCCGCGACCTACTGGCTTACAACCAGCGATTTTCCACCCATGGTGTTTTATGGTGTCACCGGAACGATTTTTTTTACGCTGGCTTTGCCGTTTCTGCGCTGGGCCATCATGCCGGATGCGGAGAAGGCGGATATGAGACAGTCCCTGCGCTTCTGGGGGAAAACCGGCCTGTGCTGCGGCACGGGTGTGCTGCTTTCATCCGGCTATCTGCTGCCATTTTTCTGGGACTATATGCGAAATAGCTCCGGGCGGATCGACCAGCCCTATCTCTGGTCGGTGCAGTGGACCGACACCTTGGCCGGATTCTTCAATAATTTCTTTTTTCCTTTGGGCTCGGGGTTTTCCATGTTCGGCGGGTCTCCGCTTTTTCTGGCTGCACTGGCAGCGCCGGTAGCCTTACTGCTGTGCCGCGTTAAGGTGCCGGCGGTCATCTGGGTGCTTTTCTGCCTGATTGTCCTCTGCAGCCTGTACATGCAGGGTGACCGTACGCCGGTTCATCGGTGTGCCTGGGAATATATTCCTCTGATCTCCGCCCTGCGCGGACCTGGCCGCGCGGCCATGATACTGCCCCTTTTGTTCATGATGATTTTGATCTGGCTGGCCCGGACCGATGCCGGCCGATTTGGGCCTTTCCCGGTGGTGTCCTGGCATCAGCCCATGACCGTGGCGGCAACGACCGCGCTGGCTTTGACCCTGATTTACTTCTGCCTGCCGGCGCATTTTTTCGCCAACGCCAATTATGGCTGCCCGTGCAACCTTCGCCCTATGCCGGCTTGGGTCAGGATGGCCGTTCTGGTCTCCAGCCTGGCGATTTTTATTCTGGCGGTGATGGCCCAGAGTCTTACCCATGGTCGTGATAATATAGCCGGTTTTTTTCTGATCGCCATGACAATCGTTCAGCTGATGATCGTTTTGCGCCTTGGCCCTTACGCCGTCGTGCCGAAAGAGAAAATGCCGACATATAATCAGATTTTGGATCAGAAAAAAACGGCTATTAATTTTCAGCCGGTTTTTTTCCTGAATCAGCACGCCGGCAGCCGGGTTGTTGTCCGGCAGCTTCAGCATTATTTCATGGAACCGGACCTGGCAAAAATTTATCGCGTCTATACTACGACGGCTGGTATTGATGAAGTATACAAGCGGCTGGACAGCGGTCGGCAGCCGGATGAGGTCGTGATCGAAAACTTCACTTCAGCCAGTCCCGCCGTTCTTAGGCAGACTGGTTGCGACCACACGCCGGATCGGGTTCGTCTGACCTACAGCGCTTATAACCGCCTGGTCTTTGACGCCGAGGCCCGTCAACCGGGTTTTTTTGTGCTCTCTTATCCCTATTCCGGTCACTGGCGTGCTTGGCTGAACGGCCACCGGGTACCGACATACCGCGCCAACGGCGCGGCGCACGCCCTTTATATCCCCGCCGGAAGCCACACCGTTGAATTCCGGTACTGGAGCCAAGCGGCTTTTTACGGCATGGCAGCCAGCTGTTTTGTTCTGGGACTACTGATAGTTGTCGCCGGGATTCGCGGGCTGGGCGGATGGCCTGGTTATTTAACGGCTGCGGCGGGAGTTGTGTGTGCCGCCGTTCTTTTCATCCTGTGGTGTTCCAGCCTTTACGCGGGCGAAAACCTCGCCACCCGCTACGAATGGCAATCCCCTTCGCCGGAGGTGCCCGTCAACTTCGCCTTTGGCCGGCCGACCCGGATGAGCAGCCATACGCCGGGATACCCTTATCTGTATAATAGCCGGCATGCCGTTGATAGCGGCCGGGGTGTCGATTCCTGCTTTTTTACCGACCGAGAAGAGTTCCCTTGGTGGCAGGTGGACTTGCAGTGCTTACGGCGGGGGGGGAAGGA
>CAYSMV010000467.1:0-1783 GCA_964432245.1 uncultured Desulfobacterales bacterium | reverse complement strand
ATATTATTCAGGCCGTACTGTTCGGGAGCCGTCATGGATTCACCGGCGGCCTTCAGGGCGGCCAGGTGGATCACCGCCTCGATTTTCCGGGACATAGCCTCCCGTAAATTCTCAAAATCAAGGATATCCGCCGCCACAAAATCAGCGGCGCCGAATAAATTGTCCCGGGACCCGGTGGACAAGTTATCATAAACGATAACGGCATGGCCCGCTTCCAGCAGGGAAAGCACCACATGACCGCCGATATAGCCGGCGCCGCCTGTTACCAGAATTTTCATTAAACCTTTTCCAAGAAAGAACAACCGGATATTCAAAAAAAAACCGGCGGGACCGGTTTCTTACATACTTGCCTCAAAGCTTCCGGGCAGAGGATAGCCGTTAAGCGCGCAGACGGCCTCACGGGAGGTCTGTCTGAAATCACCATCCACCATTTCATGAACCAGTTGTTCAAAGGAAATCTCCGGCCGCCAGTTCAGCGTCGATCTGGCCTTCGCGGCATCCCCGATAAGAGAAACGACATCGGCCGGCCGGAAATAGACGGGATCAACGGAGACAATGATTTTCCCCGGACGGAGCCGGGTAATCTTGCTACCCAGACCGTATTTCTGGATCAAAGGCGCGGCCGGATCGACCCGGTCGATTAGGCCTTTTTCCTTCAAGCCTTTCCCCTGCCATCGCAAATATATTCCCGCGCAGGCAAAAGCCTTTTCGCAGAACTCCCTGACGGAATGCTGCTCGCCGGTGGCGATCACGTAATCGTCCGGCTGATCCCGCTGCAGCATCAGCCACTGCGCCCGGACGTAATCTCTGGCATGCCCCCAGTCCCTTCGGGCGTCCAGATTGCCGAGATACAGATCTTTCTGAATACCGGCGGCGATTCTGGCGGCCGCCCGGGTAATCTTCCGGGTGACGAACGTCTCGCCCCGGATCGGCGATTCATGATTGAAAAGAATGCCGTTACAGGCGAACATGCCGTAGGCTTCCCGGTAATTGACCGTGCACCAGTAGGCGTAAAGCTTGGCGCACCCGTAAGGAGACCGGGGATAAAAAGGAGTCTGTTCGTTCTGCGGGGTCTGCTGAACCTTTCCATACATCTCGGAAGTCGAGGCCTGGTAAAAGCGCACTTCTTTTTCAACCCCCAGGATCCTGGCCGCCTCGAGCAGCCGCAAAGCGCCCACGCCGTCAACGTCCGCCGTGTATTCCGGCGATTCGAACGAAACCTTGACATGGCTCTGAGCGCCCAGGTTATAAATCTCATCCGGCCGCACATTCTGAATAATCCGGATCAGGTTGGTGGCGTCGGTCAGATCCCCGTAGTGCATGAAAAAGCGGACATTCTTCTCATGCGGATCATGATACAGGTGATCCACCCGGGCCGTGTTAAACAGGGACGCCCGGCGCTTGATGCCGTGTACTTCGTAGCCCTTCTCAAGCAGAAACTCCGCCAGATAGGCGCCGTCCTGGCCGGTTATCCCGGTTATGAGTGCCTTTCTTCCGCTCATTGTCAGGCCCTTCCATTACATTCGCGAAGCTTGATTCGGATTATCCCTCAGTAACGTTTCAAAATAAGCAACCGTCTTTTCCAGCCCTTCTCTCAATCCCACGGTCGGCTGCCCCCCCAGCCGCTGCCTGGCCAGGGTAATATCCGGCCGCCGTCGCCGCGGGTCATCCGCGGGCAGGGGTTTGCGACTCACCTTCGAACTGGTGCCGGTGATATCGATGATGGTTTCCGCCAGCTCCAGCACCGTAATCTCTTCGGGATTGCCCAGGTTGACCGGGCCGA
>CAYSMV010000466.1:0-9547 GCA_964432245.1 uncultured Desulfobacterales bacterium | reverse complement strand
CGGGCTCCAGGCCGCTACGGCCATGACGGCTTTTCTCCTGGCCGGCAAGCATCCGTCGCTCCGCAGCGCCCCGGCAATCGTCTGCGCGGCCGCTGTCCTGACGGGCTGTCTGTTTATGCCGCGATGGGACAACGTTGCGTTGACCCGGGGGAAATATTTGCGGCCCGATCTGTACGGGGACGCGCTTGAAAGCATGTCGCTGCCGGAAAGCATCCTGAAAGGTCGAAAGCTTCTGGAGCATTTGTGCACGGACAAGGATATTCTCTGGATGAACGACGGCGTCGGCGGATTCGTGGCGGTGGGCAGAACGGTTAACAGCCTGGGTGCCACGATCATGTTCCTTTCGGTGAACGGCAAAATCGTTACCTCGACGCAATGGGACCTCCATATGATGACCATCGCCGGACACCTGCCGATGATGCTTCACGAAAATGCTGCCAGCGCGCTGGTGGTGGGCCTCGGCAGCGGCATTACGGCCGGCGAGATGCTGCACTATCCGCTGGAAAATCTTGACGCGGTGGAAATCAGCCCTGAAGTCGTCAAGGCGTGCGAATATTTCGCGCCGTTTCACAACCACCTGTTGACGGATCCGCGGGTGCGCATCATCGTCCAGGATGCCAGAACGCACGTGACGCTCACGGACCGCGGATATGACGTCATCGTGTCCGATCCCATCAACCCGTGGATGGCCGGTTCGGCACAACTCTTCACCCTGGATCACTTCCGGCGCGTAAAGAGCCGACTGAACCCGGGCGGCATTTTTGTCCAATGGTTCCACGCGTATCAGTCAGACTGGGATGTTTTCTCCATGTTCGGACGCACGTTCCAGCGGGCCTTTCCAAACAGCCTGCTCGTAAACACCTCCATTCTTGGACCGGATTATCTGTTTATCGGCTTCGAAGATGACCGTCAGCACATGCCGGACCCAGCGGCGCTGGAGAACCGGCGACGTTACGCCGCGAAATCTTCACACCTGCGCATGTCGCAATCATCCGTCATTTACCCGCTGATCGTGACGGACAGGCCCGCCTCTCTCTTCGGCGAAGGCCGGCTCCATACCGACGTCCATCCTTACATGGAGTATCTCGCGCCCTGCCACGCCTATACCGGAGGGACCGACTTCACGGACATGGTCATTGAAAGAAGACGCCTTTCGCCGCCGCTGCGGTCACTCCTGTCGAAATTCGACACGGTCGGCGATCAACTCGCGCTGGCCGATTTTGCGGCGTCGGTAAACGTCGCACCGTTCGGCCTGGTCCGGCTTAAAGACGCTAATCGTTCACAGGTGGAGAGGTACCGGCAAATCGTGGAAGACTACTGCCGCGTCAATGTGATCGAAAACCACAACCGGCTGACGCCACCGGACCGGACATACTGTCTTTTCCTTCAGGAGCGGTTGATCCTGGCGCATCTTGATCGACTGACCGCCGAAGGCTCCGACAACTGGGCCATCGGCAGGGCCTGCTTTGATCTGGCCGGAATATACGCGGCCCAAAATGACTACCAGCGCGCCATCCGGTATTATCGGCAGGGCCTCTTGAACCTGCCTGAACACCAGACGGCGCTGCTGAACCTGGCCGCCTGTTACGAACGCCGGCAGGAATACGCCCAGGCCGTTGATGTTCTTCGTCGGCTCATCTCAATCCGGCCGCGGTCGGCCAAATTTATGACCCGCCTGGCCGCGAACCACATAAACCTTGGAAACCGGGATGAGGCTTTGAGATGTATCGAGCAAGCGCTGAAGATCGATCCCGCCAGCGCGGTGTTGCTCTCGATCCGGAGGGAGCTGCTCGGCGGTGAACAGTAGATTTTTACCCCCTGATCGCCTGCCAACGCGCAGCTCCGGGAAAAATATTGACACACAAGGCCGGCCCTGCTATTGATAACGGCAATAAAAGCAACTTCTTATTCTTCTTTTAACGGAAACGGCGCGTTTACGACGCTAAAAGCGGAGGTGAAAAATGGAGGTTCTGGGGCTGGATATCGGTTTCGGGTTTACCAAGGCCGCCAACGGCAGAGAGCATCTGATGTTTAAATCGCTGCTCGGCGATGCCGAAGAAATTCAGTTTATGTCGGATTTTGCCCTGACCTCACCAACCGACAGCCTGCACGTGGCCGTTGACGGCAACGAATATTTCGTGGGGGATTACGCCGAAAAGCAGAGCACCGTGCGGCATTATACCCTTGAACAGGAGAAGCTTGTCACGGATTTTTTGAAAGTATTGTCTTTAACCGCGATCGGCCTGTTGACCGAAAAATACGTTCCGCTGCAAGTCGTATCCGGGCTGCCGGTAATGTATTTTCGCGAATACAAAGACAAATTCAGTAAAACCCTGTTGGGCCATCACGAGATCCCCTATCTCCGGCCCGACGGACAGCAGGTCCTGCGCCGGCTGAACATCGGTAAAATCCGTATGATTCCCCAGCCCTTCGGCAGCCTTTTGAATATTCTCCTGGACGATCGCGGAAGAATGATCAACAGGGATCTGTCCAGGCAGAAAGTCGGGGTGGTGGACATCGGATTCAACACCACCGATTACCTCCTGTTCGACAAGCTGCACTATATCAACCGCGGTTCCAAAACCCTAAACCTGGGGATATCCGACTGCTTCCGCCAGATCGCGGAGAAAATTCGTCAGAAAAGCGGGTTGGGCATTGAACTGTATCGCCTGTACGATCCCGTGGAAAAAGGCGCCATAAAACTGAAAGGCCAGGAATACAACCTCGAAAAAACCAGAGAGCAGGTTTACAAACAGACCGCCGAGATCATTGCCAACGAAGTCAACCAGGCCTGGGCGGATGACTGGGATATGGATACCATGATCATCACCGGCGGCGGCAGCAAGGAGCTGGCCGTTTACATGAAGCCGCTTTTAAACGGCCAGGTTATTCTGCCTGAGCCGGGGAAGGACGTCCGCCTCAACAATGTTCAGGGGTTTCTGAAGTTTGCCAGGCATCTATGGCCCGACGCCGACGAAGAGCCATCAAGCCCGAACCCGTCTTCATAGAGAAATCAGTTGCTCGATCCTTCGCGCCAGTGCGCCTTTTGGCGGCACGCCCACCTGGGTATCCACGACTTTTCCGTTTTTAACAAACAGCCGCGTAGGGATGCGGTTTCTGGCGCCGCACTTATTACAGGTGACAATCATTTGTTTCCCGTTCATGCCTTGCCGCCCACTTTGTCCTGAATCGAAATATTTTGTTCCTTTTTTTCGCCCCGGCAGACATGACAGCGGGCCTCACCGCACGCCTGGCAGGCAAAACAATCCGGGCAGGCATGTTTTTTCTCCCCGGCCGGCGCCTTCTCCGGCAAATAGAGTTTGCCCTTCAATCCGGGTACGGTTATAAAACTCATCGCGCGGGTTCTCCTCCTTCAGACGCTGATTGCACTATCCCGCCCGGCCGTCGTCGCAGGGCTCGTCCGGCGAAGCGCCGCGGACGTGTTCCGGGGTTTCACTGTACCGGCAGAAATCGGTTTCCGCGGCCGCGTCTTTCAGCGCCGAGAAAACCGCTTCATAATCCGGTTCCTGTACGATCTCCGGCACCAGCTGGGTATAACGGACAATCCCGGATTCATCCAGGATAATCACGGCCCGGGCCAGCAGACCGGCCAGGGGACCGTCCGTGATCCGCAGGCCGTAAGCGTCGCCGAATCGCCGGTCGCGAAGTTCCGAAGCGGAAACAACGTTTTCAATTCCCTCGGTTTCACAGAAACGCTTGTGAGCAAAAGGCAGATCCAGGGATATGGCCAGAAGAACGGTATTGGAAAACCGGGTGATACGGCTGTTGAAAGTCCGCACGGACATGGAGCAGACCTCCGTGTCGATGCTGGGGAAAATATTCATCACCACCATTTTCCCGGCCACATCAGCCAGGGAAAAGTCGCTCAGGTCCGAACGGGTCAGCAGAAAATCCGGCGCTTTGGTTCCCGCCGGCGGCAGTTCCCCGCGGGTGTTGATCGGATTTCCATTCAGATTGATTTGAGCCATGGGTCGTCCCCTTTCCTGCAAGGTATTCGTCTTGAATGTATTTCTAAAAATCAGAAGCCGGGCTTTCAGTCAGGGCGCGGACCTTCTGTTCGATCCCGTCCCGAACCTGCCGCATGACCTCCGGTCCCCGGCCCTTGGGGTCTGGGATGTCCCAGCTTATGATTTCCGCGCCCGGCACATACGGGCAGTTTTCTTCGCAGCCCATGGTAACGATCGTGTCCGGCTTTATCTGGGCCAGGGCGTCGCTGATGGATCGCGGCGGATCCAGAAACAGGTCCATCCCTTTTTCCGCCATGGCCGCCTGCATGACCGGGTCGGCGACCCCGGCCGGAGCGCTGCCGGCGCTTAAAACTTCGAACCGGTCCCCGGCCAGATGTCCGGCAAACGCGGCGGCCATTTTGCTGCGGCAGGCGTTTTCCACGCATAGAAACAATATTTTCCGCCGGTTGAAAAGCGGGTCCAGTTTGGCCGCTTCGGCCTGAACTTCCGCCTGAACTTCCGGAAATTTTTTCAGATCCCCGGGACTTTCCACGCGGCGATAGCCCATCTCGCAGGTAAAATTCGCGGACAGGGCGTCAAAAAAATATCTGGCGGTCAACCGCGTTCCCTCAAACAGATTTTTACCCTTAGTGGCGCCTACGGACAGCATCACCCCCGCCCGGGTATTGGCCAGGGGATCGGCCAGCTTCAGGCGATAGCGTCGGGACCAGAGAGCCTGGGAGCGGTCGATCAACGCCTTCAACTGCGAAGTCACGTTGTAAAAATACATGGGAGAAGCGGCCACGACAATTTCGGCCCGGCGCAGCAGGGGATATATCTCCCGGCTCATGTCATCGTCCTCCTGCCGGCAGTAACCATTTTTTTCACAGAAAACACATCCCTGGCATGGTTTTATCTGTTTTTCCGGCACATGAATCAGCCGGGTGACCGCGCCTTTTTTCTCCAGTTCTTCCAGGAATGTTGTTATGAGAAAAGCGCTGTTGCCATTCCTGCGGGGGCTGCCCATAAGGCCTAAGGCCAGCATGACTATTCCTTTCCGGCCGGTTTTGTAAAAAGTTCGATTTCCGCGTTACGCTCCGTTCTTCGGAATTCCATCACGCCACAGAAGCGGCCGCGTTTTTCAGGGCTTGCGCGTTCTGTTCCTGAACTTTTTCTTTGCCATCTCAAAATCAAGGGTTTATGTAATCCGGCTTATGGTTTCCGGTCAAAATCAACGACTATTTCATCAAACGATTTCCGCCATTTAAACGGACGAATGGTAATACCGGGCTTTAGATACCCCACCGCCAGGAGCATCATTATCCAGTAATGATCCGGAATCGCGAACTCCCTTCTGACGCCGTCAATATCAAATCCGTCCATGGGATGCGTCTCCAGCCCCAGGCTCTTTGCGGCCAGCATCAGGGACATGGCGAAAAGGCCGGTGTTTTTACAGGCAAAGGCCACCTTCCGCGCCTCGCTGACGCCATAAAGCGATGAAGCGACATTTCCAAACCATTCGCGCCGCGATTCCTCCAACTCACCGGCTTTTACCAGCTCATTAAAATTTTTTTCCACAAATGGATTTTCAAAACTCCACCCTTCCATGTCCGCCAGAACAATCATGGTAACCGGCGCGTCGGTGATCTTTTCCTGTTTCCAGGCGTGCGCTTTGAGCCGCTCTTTTTTGTTTTGGTCCCGAAGAATCATCAGGCTCCAGGGCTGCAAATTAAAACCGGAGGGGGTTTTTGCGGCCAGGGCGACGATCTCCCGGATCAGGTCTTGCGGCACATCCTTGTCGGGATCAAAAAAATTTATTGACCGCCGTTCTTCCATCAGTTTTTTAAAATTCATGGCGCCTGCCTCCTGTCATCCCAGGCATAAAAAAAGCGCCCGGCTGAAGTTGATGAGATCGTAAAACCCGACGAAGGCAGCGTGCTTAACACCGTAGGTGAAATTCGCGGCTCTCGGGCTTTACGAGGCCATCATTGATTATTGAATATCAATTCAAAATTCATACCAGAGCGAGAAAAAAACCGGCAAATTCCCCTGTCGATCTATCCGTATTGTTTTCTTTATAAAAATCAACTGGATGTAATATCACTCACAAATGGCCGCCAACAGTCCGGTATTAAAAAAAACGGGCTGCCGGAACAATGAGACATAATTGTCCCATGCGCGCATCTGTCTATATAACAATTTGATATTTATTGCAATTGGTTTATACCATATTTTATAGGATTGACAAATTCCCTTTTTTATGATGGACTGTGAATCCAGGCCCGCAGAAGCAATGGCATAATGGCTTCGCAATTTCCTGAGTCACTATGCCCATATAATAGATTCACATTCATTTTTTCCCGGGACAAGCCAGAGGAGAGATAATGGGACTCTTTTCAAAAATGCGGGAGCGGCGGCAATATCCCCGGCACATAAAAGAGCTTTCCGTTCATATTAAAAACCGGGCGCATAAAGTTGCGGGCAGGCTGAAAAAGAGTGATGCCGGCCGCGATTCACAAACGGCCGTGGGCAAAGACATCAGCCTGGGTGGGTTATGCTTTTACAGCAAAATAGCCTATGAGCCGGATACGCGTTTGGAAATGACAATCCGGATTCTGGATTTCAAGAATGAGGCCGGGTATACGCCGATGCACCTGAAAACCTCTTCGGTGCCCGTTCGTGCGGAGGGGCAGGTAATATGGAATAAAGCCGTCGGTGACGGCGGGGGTTATGAAGTCGGCGTCGAATTTACTGAAATATACGAGGACGACTATAAAATCCTGCAGAAAAATTTGAAGGATTGATCATATATCTCCTTCGGCGGCTGTTATTGCCCATAACGGTTCTGCCGTAAATTTCATCGATTCTTGCTCTGAATAGCCAGAAAGGATTCTACCTCATTAAGAATTTGCAAAATAAACGGGAGCAGACATCAAAGGCGTCTGCTCCCGTTATTTAACAGGCTCTGTTTTATCAGCTTTTGATAACAACCTTTCTGGGTTGCGCCTTTTCCGCCTTGGGCAGGGTCAGCTTTAAAACGCCATCGTTCAGGTTGGCTTCGATTTTCTCCTGATCTATAATATCGGATATCGTAAACTGCCGGAAATATTTTCCAACCTCATATTCGATCAGGAGCGGCTCCTCCTGCGCAGAGGTAAAAGACGCGATATCTCCGGTCATGGTCAGCACATTATCCCGAAGATCAATCGTCAGGCCGTCGGTATTTACGCCGGGCAAATCCGCCAGCAGTGTAATGGCCTGGTCGGTCTCATATATATCCACGGCCGGTGTGTAGTAGGGGCCCGGCGACGTCTGCTCCGGGGAAGCGACTTCCTGCTTTCCCTTCACCTGCATTTCCTTGCTTTTATCACTTGACATGGCAATCGCCTCCTTTCTCAGTAAAAATTAATTTTTACCTGATCTGAATTTGACGGGGCTTAGCGGCTTCGGCCTTGGGTATGGTAATAGTCAGCACCCCGAGAGAGAGCTTGGCCTCGACCTTGTTGCCGTCGATTTCGCCCGGCAGCTTGATAATGCGCGAAAATTTTCCCGTATCCCGTTCCCGGCGATGGAACCGCGCGTTTTCTCCCTGCTCGGCCTCTTTCCGTTCACCGGAAATAACAATATCGTTGTGCGCCGTCTGGATATCCAGGTCATCGGCTTTGACGCCGGGCAATTCCGCCCGCAAATAATAATTGTCCTTGTCTTCGGTGAGGTTGATTGCCGGGAACACATTGCTTCCGGCAAATCCGTAGCCGCCCCGCTTGACGGTGCCCAGGAGGCTGTCCAGCCTCCGGCGCATGCCGTCAAGTTCATCAAAAGAACTTCGCAGATCAAATGTCGGAAAGTTAAACATGGCAATACCTCCTTTCTCTCCTTCTTCTTAATCTTTTTTATCGGTTCTTACCTCGATCAATTTCCGCCGGTTATTTTCCTTTTTTTTCATGCTGACGGTTAACACGCCGCGCTTATACTTCGCCTTTACAGAGGCTTCGTCCACGTCGGCGGGCAATTTCACCGACCGTTCAAAATAACCGTAAGACCGCTCCCGGTGGAAAAAGTTCTTTTTATCTTTTGTGTAATCAACGGACTTTTCTCCCTTCATAGTCAAAAACCGACCCGTAAGGGAAACGTCAATCTCATCTTTCTCCATGCCCGGTATTTCCGCCGCCACGATAATTGCATCCTTCTTTTCAGTGATATCAATGCTGGGCCGCAACTTATCGCTGTCCGAAAACATCCCGGTCAGCGGCAAAAACGGTTCTTTAAAAAAATCCTCACAAATTGAATCCAACTCCCGATTCAATGGCGCCAAACTGTTTTTGGTCTTCTTCCGCCATGGTATCAAGCCGGTCATAACCATCACCTCCTTTGTCCTTTCTGTTTGATAAAAAAATAATAATTTCAAAAAGGCTGTCAAGAGGGGGGGGGCGCCGGTTGCCGTTTTTCTTCGCGCCCTGACCCTTTCGGGGCCGTTTGCAACCGGCGGCTGAATTTCTCGAACTCGGGCTTTCGCCCTCAAACAGCGAGAAATTCTTAACGCCGCCGATTTCAAACGGCTTTTTCCCGAAAGGCTCAAACGGCGCTCAAAAAAAAGCAACCGGTGAAATCTTTTTTAACCCTGTAAACGATAAAAGTATCAAAAACAAAATCAGCGTGATAAAGCCGGGTGGCCTTCAATCTTCAACAACTGCCGTAATTTCTCGGGATCACTGACCGGGGGATGGCAGGCGCGGCCGGCGCAGACATAAGCGGCCGGCTTGTTGTCCTGGGGAACACAGGTCAGGATGTCCGGTATTTTCGACTCAAGGCGGTCAATGGCAACCGGGCCGTCAATCAGAAGAATATCCGTATCAAAAACCGAAGCGGACCGGGCTGCCTCGATCAGAGTGCGGGCGGCGGGTTCTCCGGGGTCTCCGAAAATGACGATCCGCCTGTGACCGATCAGGCTCTTTGCCAGGGCAGCCAGCATCAGCGGCGCGGAACCCGGATGCTGTTTCAGACCCGGCCGGGCGTTGTTCAACAGTCGTTCGACGACCTGTTCAAAACCGCGGCTGCCGGTCAATTCAGCCAGCCGCTGAAAGACAATGGCCGCGGTTGATGTGACCGAAGGCAGGACATGGTCCAGATTATCCGCGGGCCGGAAAATCAGGTGGCGATCATGACCGGCCGCTACAGCAAAACAGGTGCCGGAGGCCTGATCATAAAACCGTTCGAAAAACCGCCCGGACAGATCCAGGGCCCAGGCCAGATGCGCCGAATCAAAATCCGCCTGGTAAAGGTCGAGCAGCCCCTGAATCAGATGAATATAATCCTCGGCCAGACCGTCAATGCCGCTCTCTTTCTTTCGCCAGCGCCGCCTCAGGCCGCCGGTAACGGGGTTGTACAGGTTGTCATGGATAAAGCCGGCTGTCCGGCGGGCCGCATCCAGGTACTCTCTTTTGCCGAGACTCAGAAAGCCCCGGGACAGGGCCGACAGCGCCAGCCCATTCCAGGCGGTCAGGATTTTGTCGTCCAGGTGCGGCCGGGGGCGACGAGCCCGTTCTTCAAAGAGAGCACGCCGGCCGCGCGTCAGGATT
>CAYSMV010000465.1:0-2278 GCA_964432245.1 uncultured Desulfobacterales bacterium | reverse complement strand
GTTTTCTTTTTTTCCGAGGGGGGGCGTAAGCGGGGGGGGGGTGTGTGTATGGGAACGTCTTTTCCCGGGAAAATATTGTGGCTGCTGGCGCTGGCGTTTGTTTTTGTTATTGCCGAACGCGTCAATTCTTTTTCAGAAAACTATACCGCCGCGACCGTGGCCGAGTTCGGCAATGTGACCGTCATGGAGTTCACGGGAGTTATGGATGCTCCCATGGTCGGCGATTACTACGCCGCGTCGCTGCAAACCATTTCAAACGAATTCTATCGTACCCACGCGGATTATTATGATTTTCTGGTTATTTATTCGGGATTTGATTTTCAAATGCCCGAGACCGACAAGGCGGCGGGTTTTTATCATCCCATCCGCAACGACGTTCAGGGGATAGGTTATGATCAATTTGATAATTCAATAAGTTACGGGAGCAATGAAAAGCTTCAGGGCGCCATTGTCATGGGGTGCCTGAAAGACAACGTATCGGATCCGCTTGATCCCGAGTTTACACGGACCATGACGGTCCTTAGTCATGAGATTCTCCATCGCTGGGCCGCCTATGTGAGTTTCCGGGAACCTGACGGCACGAACAGCTTGAACCTGCTGGGCAAAGACGGCGCGCACTGGAGTTTTCTGCTGGATACCGACGGCTCCCTGATGTACGGCAACAACTGGCAGGATAATGGCGATGGTACCTTCACCGCGCTTCCCGGCAGAAAGTATTACAGCGCTCTTGATCTCTACTTGATGGGCATGATCGATAAGAGCCAGGTGCCTCCTATGGTTCTTATAGAAAATCCTGACATCGACCCGAAGGGATTGCCGGTCGTCGGGGAAACCATTCCCGGCACGGCCCGAACCATCACCATTGACGATATCATCGCCGCCGAAGGGGAGCGGATTCCGTCCGCGCAGGAATCCCGGAAGCAATTCCGGGTCGCCACGGTGGTTATTGTCAGGCCCGGGGAACAGTTCCAGGCTGAAGCGGGCCAGGCTCAGGTCATCATGGATAACTGGCCCATGTGGTATTCCGCTCTCACGGACGGCAAGGGATCGGTTGTGTGCGACGCGGCGGTGATAGAGGCTGTTCCCGAAAATCCGGGCGCCGATGAACCGCTCTACGATCCCCGGCAGGCCCCGCCGGAAATCGCGGACGGTGTAAACTGGCTGATGGCCAGTCAGAACAGCGACGGCAGCTGGCGGGATCTGGATCTGACCGCGCCCCGGGATACAGCCCTGGCGCTGCTGACCTTAAGCAATTTTTCCACCGCCCAGCCAAACTGTACCCAGGGACTGGAATGGCTGACCGGCATTTCATCGGCGAATTCGGATTATCTGTCGAAAACCGCCGAGTCGCTGATCTGTTTCAACGAACCTTTCGAAACATTGCTTGCGGAGCTGAAAACACGGCTGAATCCGGACGGCGGCTGGGGCGCCGATGAAAAGAAATACAACAGCAATCCTTCGGATACCGCCTGCGCCCTGAAAACCCTGGCGCTCGGCGGCGTGGCGGACAATGCCCTTATCGCTTCTTCCATAGCTTATCTGTTGTCGACTCAGCAGGCGGACGGCAGTTGGGGCAGTGACGCGTATGACGGCGATGCCGGCGTCACCGCGGCCGTGTTAAGCGCTTTATCACCCTACATCGATGATTATGAACTGGAAGAACCGGTCCAGAACGGGGTGGTCTGGCTGGCCGGCAGACATAATTCGGACGGAGGATTCGGCAACAGCCCCAGCACGATTTATGATACGGCCCTGGCCCTGATGGCCCTGAAAAAGTTAAACAGTTCCGCTGCCATCATGTCGGAGGCGGTTGATTATATTCTGGGGCTTCAGTCTGAAGACGGCAGCTGGTACGAAAGCGCTTACCAGACCGCCCTGGCCGTCGGCAGCATCTGGGAGGTGAACAGACAGCCGGATCTTTCCGTCACCACCACGGATATCATCTTTACCCCAGCGGCGCTGACCAGTCTGCCCGCCTCCATCAATATCCACGCGGAGATCAGCAACAAGGGGTTGACCGATGTCCCGGCGGTTGAAGTCGCCCTGTATCAGGGCGGCATTTCGGAAGCGAACAGGGTAGGCGCGCAGAGCATCCCGGTCAATGGCAACGCCGGCAGCGACGTGGAGTTTACCGTGGAGATCACGACCGGCGATGTATACTATTTTTATGTTGTCGTTGACGAAGGCAATCAGGTCGCCGAAGGATGCGAAACCAACAACAAGGCGATGAAAATCCTTTACCCGGGAGCAACTTATGATTTTGAAATTCTGGATAGTG
>CAYSMV010000464.1:0-12167 GCA_964432245.1 uncultured Desulfobacterales bacterium | reverse complement strand
CCTTAATGATGTCCGTGTTACCAGGACGGTCGGTGTGTGCGGGGATTTTACCGTCAGGTTCGCCGGGAATAATGGCAGTTCCCTGGAAAAAAAGGTCGGTGCCATCGTTGTCGCGACGGATCTGAAAACCAGTTCATTACACGATGAATATGGGGTCGCGCTTTCAAAAAACGTGTTGTCGCTTTCACAGGCCGAAGCCCGCATCGCCGAGGGGAAGGTTAAAAAAGAAAGCGTCGGCTTTCTGGTCGGGCTTCATCAGAACAGCGATCCGATTACCCTGAAGCGTATTTTCAAAGCCGTGCTGGCAATTGTCGAGTCCGGCGGCAGCGCCTCCGTTTATGTCAATGAGATCAAGCTGGCTGATAATGGACTGGACAGGTTGTACAAAGAGGGCCGGGACAAGGGGGCTGTCTACTTCAAGATGAAACAGGCGCCCGAAATTAATGGTACCAGCCTTTTGTTTCATGATCTGGTGCTGGGAAAGCCGGTTGTGGCTACGCATGACCTGCTGGTGGTTGAAGAAAAAAATCATACCGATGAAGACAACGCTTTGTTGGCCGATGCCCTGGGGCTGCATATCACGCCTTCCGGATTTCTGCAAAAGGATAATGTTCACCGTTTTCCCGCTAAATCCAACCGCAAAGGGATTTTCGTGACCGGCGGCGCGCGGCAGACCCAGAATCTGACAGGTTGCGTTACGGATGTAGCCAGTGTCGTGCTGGAACTGCGTTCCCTGTTTAAAGAGGAAGTCCCTTTGGACAGGATTGCCGTTGTGAATCGTGAAAAATGCGCCATCTGTCTTACCTGTTATCGGTGCTGTCCTCATGGCGCCATATACTGGGATGATAAGGCCGTTATTTCGCCGGTCGCCTGTCAGGGTTGCGGGATATGCGCCAGCGAATGTCCCAATGACGCCATTCAACTGGTGTCTTTTGCGGATGACGAGATTACCGCTGAGATTAAGGGCGCTTTGAAAAAATCTCCCGGCACTATTATTGCTTTTTGCTGTGAAAATTCGGCCGCCGAAGCGGCGGAATCGGCTGTACGATTCGGTCTGGCATTACCTGAAAAGCTTTCCATCATTAAAGTCCCCTGCGCCGGCAAAGTGGATATTCAGTATATTCTTTCCGCTTTTGTTGAAGGCGCCGGCGGCGTGCTGGTGGCAGCCTGTCATAACGGGAATTGCAAGTCCGAATACGGGAGCAGTTACGCCAAATGGCGGGTCGAAGAAGCATCCAGGATGCTGGAAGAAAGCGGGATTGATAAGGGCCGGCTGGCTTTTGCAACCATGGCCGCCAATATGGCCAACGATTTTGCTAAAGCCGCCGGCCGGCTGGCCGATAAAATCGCTGGAAATTAATGTTTTTTTGTCTGTTCAAAAAAACAAAAGGGCAGGAACGCCGCCTGAAGGGCAGTGACTTCCTGCCTTTTTTTTTTGATGTGGATTGTCTAATATATTGACAATAAATATATATCGTTGATATTATAAAAAACCATTGATGATATGGGTGTAGGTCGTTAAGCTTATTGTATTGTATTGTTTTTCAGCTAAAACAATATTGTCAAAAGAAAGGTTTTTCCGTAAAGATGCGGGAAAAAATAAAAGCACTGTTGCAGCAGGCGGAACTTTATCGCGCCCAGGGTTTGTATAATGAATCCCGGGCGACGTATGAACGGGTCAAGAAAATTATTCAGAAGACAAAGCAGCTTCCCAACAGAGAAAAACTGCTTAAAAACATTTCCAAAAAAATCGATAAAGTTCAAAGCAGTATTGTCAAGGTGGAGGGTGTATCCGATAACCCGCAGATGTCAGCCGAAGTCAACCAATTGATAAGAAAACTCTTTTCGTATTCAGCGGATAGTGACGAACATGCCGCCGCTCTTGAAGGCGCTGTCGCGCTGGCAAAGTTCGGTCAGTATAACGATGCCATCGCCGAATTACGCAGGCTGCTGGAAATTGACTCTCAGCGTGTTCAGGCGGCCAAAAATATTCTTCGATGCCTCATCGCCTATAAGTCCTCAGATGAGGCCTTTTCCCAGCTTACCGAATGGAAGAATGATAAGCTTTTTTCAGAGGAAGAACTCAAAAAGGTAAAAACATTTTTTGAAGACATTCTTGACAAGAAATGGGATGAAAAGGGTGCGGCGCGCTCCGAGGCATTAACCGGCGGCGCCGGTGTGGATGAGAATGATTTTCTGGATATCAGCGCCGTCGCGATTACGCTTGCCAATGGAGATCAACTGGAACTGGATGTGAGTTTTCAATCCGGCAACGTTGTCAGTCTAATTATCGATAAATCCGATGAAGAACGAATTAAAGATCTGACTGAAGGCACTCGCTTGGACGATGTTCATTTTTACTCTCCTATCGCCATCTTCCGGGGCTCCGGCGAAATCTCCTCTAAAACAAAGATTTCCTCCGGCCCCAAAGAAGGGGATTACAGCATGGATATAAAGATTGACAGCCTGTAATCTCTTTATTACTATCAATTTATAAAAATCAGTTTCTTTTTTTTGCATCTTGTTGTAAATAGGTTATATTTACACCAGACAGGGTGATTTTTGTATTGATGCGCTGCTGAAACCGGGTTCGTCGCAGAGGTTATTTATACTGCCATGGCTGTCTTTAATATCAATAGGCGTGAGATTGAGTGTAAAATTGTTTATTACGGACCAGGGCGGGGAGGAAAAACAACCAATCTTGAATATATTTTCAAAGCATACAAAAAACAGGTCAAGGGAGAGATGGTCTCCATCGATACCGAAGGCGACCGGACGCTGTTCTTTGATTTTCTCCCGATGGATTTAGGCAAGATAAAAGGTTGTGATGTCCGGGTCCAGCTGTTTACCGTTCCCGGTCAGGTGCAGTACAGTTCCACTCGCAAGCTCGTTTTAAAAGGCGCCGACGGTATCGTTTTTGTCGCCGATTCCATGGAAATCAGGAGAGAAAAAAACATGCTGTCTCTGAAGGATCTTCAGAACAATTTAAAAGAATATAACCTCAGCATATTCAAGCTGCCCCTGGTCCTTCAATATAACAAAAGGGATCTCGCCAAAGATAATATTCCCATTATGCCCGTAGAGCAGATGGAAAAAGACTTGAACCGGCAGCTGAAGGTCCCTTCTTTTGAAGCCAGCGCGCTGAACGGCGAAGGCGTTGGGCAGACGCTTCAATCTTGTATGCGGCTTACGCTGCAGTATCTCCAGAAACAGTTGAAGTGGGCGAATCAATCTTAAAGGTTCCAAAGAGATTGTGCCATGAAAAGCAGCGTCGTTTTTTCCGGCAAACTAGAATACCTCAACCTCGGTGAACTCATCCAGCTTATCGGATCCAACGGCAGCACTGGCGTTCTACGTATAATCAGCAAATACGTAGAGGCGCCCGGGCTTGTTTTTTTTAAAGATGGCAACCCCATTGACGCAACCGCGGGCGCGAAGACAGGTGCGGAAGCGCTTTTTTCTCTTTTTGGGTGGCTGGAAGGTGAATTCGAATTCGCCAATGAGCCGATCCAGGCCAAACAGGCGATCAAAAAGAGCCGGATGGAAATCATCCTTGAAGGGTTCAGGCTTCTTGATGACGGCGAAATCGAGGTTAAGGGAGCTGTCAGTGTCGAAGCAGGCGGAAAAAAGGGCGGTAAAGATGTTTTACCCGTGATAAAAGGGCCGATGATTGATTACATGGACGTGGTGGCTGAAGAGGAGTATCAGGACGGCCATCCGATTGTTCATGAGGGCAAACATGGTTCCTGGATGTGGGTTGTCCTTGAAGGAGAAATTAAAATCTGCAAGGAAACCGCTGGCGGGTTAGTCCCGCTGCTTAAGGTTGGCGCCGGTTCTTTTATCGGGAGTCTCTCTTCTTTTGCTTCGGATGGATATGTGCGCAGTGCTACCGCGGTGGCGTCCGATCGCGTTGTCCTTGGCGTTCTTGACCGGCAGCGGCTTACTCATGAGGTCTCATCATTGTCGGTTGATTTTAGAAATATTTTATACAGCCTTGACAAACGGCTGAAACAGGTCACTCAGCTGGCGTCGATCAGTAAAGTGAAAATGATGAGCATGAAACAGATAGTAAAGGGTAAAGAGCCGATCATAAGAGAAGGGGACAGACAGAAGCGACTGTTTTCCATTCGTCAGGGCACTGCTTATGTCGTAAAACAGTTGCCTAAAGGAGATTTAACGCTTTGCAAGCTGGATAAGGATGATTTCGTGGGCCGGATACCATTTTTGAATATCGGGCATGAACCAACCTCCGCGGCTGTTTTTGGAACTGATGACATTGAAACCAATGCCCTGGATATTGATGCTCTGGAGGAAGAACATAACAGGATGTCCGGCACACTGGCCAATATGACCGAGAATTATGCTAATTTTATTGCGGCTACAACCAATATCGCGCTTAATATCTACAAAAAGTAATACAAAGGCGGGCTATTTATCATGACATCGAAGCACAGGAAACATGAACGAATTGATTCATTGAATTTATTGTCCTATTTTTGCGTGGACGACAAGCAGGAAGTAATTGCCCAGGGCATGGGCAGAACTTTGAATGTCAGCGAAGGCGGTATTCTGCTGGAAACGCATGTGCCGATTGAGGACGGGTTTACGCTTTATCTTTCCATCGGCTTTCAGGATGAGGTTACGGACGTCAGAGGTAAAATCGTATACAGCAAAAAGGGAGACAATGATCGCTGGCAGTCGGGCATAGAGTTCGTCTCTCCGGATGCGGATGCTCTTAACATCATCAAAAAATATATTGAGGCCTTTAACCGGCATATTAAAGAGTTCGGGCACCCCGAATAAACAGAAAAAATTGATATGGGATTACCGATATATAAAACTGCGTTTTCCGACTTGCCGCTTTTAAAAAGAGGCAAGGTGCGTGATGTTTACGACCTTGGCGACAAGCTGTTGATTGTGGCCACGGACAGGCTTTCGGCATTTGATGTGGTCATGCCCGATCCGGTTCCTGAAAAAGGGAAAATATTAACCCGGATATCTCTTTTCTGGTTTGAGCAGATGAGAGACCTGGTAAAGAACCACCTGATTACCAGTGAGGTCGATGAATATCCTGACAGTTGCCGGCCTTACGCCGAAGACCTGGCCGGAAGAAGCATGCTGGTGAAAAAAGCCCGGCCCCTGGCCATCGAATGCGTTGTCAGGGGGTATTTATCCGGGTCCGGCTGGAAGGATTATCAGAAAAACGGAAGTGTTTGCGGTATCGCCCTGCCAAAAGGCCTCCGGGAGTCCGATCGGTTGCCGGAACCTGTTTTTACGCCGTCAACCAAGGCAGACGCCGGGGAACATGACCTCAACATATCGTTTGACGAAGCGGCTGACCGGATCGGCAGAAAGGCGGCGGAGGCCGTTCGAAAATTGAGCCTGGAGATTTATCAGAGAGGCGTGTCAATCGCTGAAAAACGGGGCATTATCATTGCCGATACCAAGTTTGAGTTTGGTTACGTGGATGATGAACTCTTGTTGATTGACGAAATCCTCACCCCCGATTCATCCCGGTTCTGGCCGATGGACGCCTATCAGCCGGGCGGGGCGCAGGTAAGTTTTGACAAGCAGTATGTCCGGGATTATCTTCTTTCTCTGAACTGGAACAAAAAACCGCCGGCGCCGTCTTTGCCGGAAGATGTTATTAAAATTACTCAGAGCAAGTATAAAGAGGCTTTAAGGTTGCTGACCTGCTGAACGGTTATGGCTCCTTTTTCAGAAAGAGTTTTGCCGCTGGCCCATATCCTGCCGGACGATTATTCCTGGCGTATCACAACGGAAAAAGACAAAGACGATTCTCTTCTTCGGCGTTCCATCGCCGAGATCGGCCTGCTGTCTCTTCCGATTTTGCAGCCTCTAGGCCATGAGGCTTATCGCGTGGTAACCGGGTTCCGGCGTCTGGCCGCGCTCCGGAATTTGAAGATGTTAAACGCACCTGCCCGTCTGCTGGATAGCGCCGCGGACGCGCTGACCTGCCTGAAGACGGCCATTGCCGATAATGCCTGGCAGCGCCCTCTGAATCCGGGCGAACAGGCCAGGGCGGTTTACAAACTTTCTCTGGTGATTGAGAGCGCCGAAGATCTGCGCCGGACCTTGTCCGGACTGGGGCTGCCGTCAACGCCAGCCGCCGTGAAAAATCTGACGACTGTTCATTCTCTCCCAGAAATTATTTTTGATCATGTTTCAGCGGGGGATATCGCCTTTTCCACGGCCCTGTCGCTGGCCGCCATGGATGTGCAATCCGCCGTGGCCCTGGCGCTGTTTTTTGCCGATTTGAAACTTGGGGGCAACCGGCAGCGGGAAGCCCTGTTGCTGATTGATGAGATTTCCGCTGCCGAGGATATCACCTGTTCGCGTTTGCTGGAGGAGCCGGAGATCCGTGAGATCGCGGAAGCCGCGGAGGCTGACCGCGGCCGGCGGTGTGAACGGTTTTTCCGTTACCTTCGCCGTCGCCGTTTTCCTCATATTACCGAAGCCGAAGAAATATTTGCCGCGAAAGTCAAAACCCTGAAACCTGGTCCCCGGGCTAAACTGACGCCTCCGGCTGATTTTGAGGGCGCCGACTACTCCCTGCATTTGACTTTTAAAGGCAGAAAAGAAATCCGGGCGCACATGGCTCTTTTGCAGAGAATAGCGGACAGTGACCTGGTCAACCGGGAATAAAGCCGGCGGCGTGGCGGTCGTCATTAAACCGGAGTGGAAGAAACGCTTTCCGAGTTTTTGCCGGCGAGATGAATGGTCTGGGTGGGATAGGCAAAAGCCAGGCCTTCTTTTTCAAATGCCTCGAATAGCGCCAGATTGATTTTTTCCTGTATATCCATGTAAAGCGTGTAATCCGGGTTCAGGACGTAATAAACGATTTCGAAATTCAACGAAAAATCACCGAATTCTTTGAAATGGGCACGGTCAAAACGGGTCTGTTCGATACTGTCGATAATCTGGCGTACCATGGCCGGCACTTTTTTGAGTTTTTCCAGAGGCGTATCGTAAGTTAGGCCAAGCGAGAAAACGACCCGGCGTTCCCGGAAATTGGCATAATTCTGGATCCGGCTTGAAAGCAGGTCATTATTGCCAAACACCAGGAGTTCACCACTTATACTGCGCAGCCGCGTGGTTTTTAAACCTATTTTTTCAACCGTTCCCAGCATATTGTCCACGATGATGAAATGTCCGACTTCAAACGGCCGGTCCAGGAGAATCGACAGGGAGGCAAAGAGGTCGCTCAAAATATTCTGGGTGGCCAGCCCGACGGCGATACCGCCGATACCGAGACTGGCTATCAGAGTGGTGATGTTTATTCCTGCATTTTCCAGAATAAGAAGCAGAATAAACGACCACAATACCAGCCGTCCGAACAGGCTCATCAACGCGACCCCGGAACTGGTAGTGGGGTCTTTTACCTTTTTACTCATATACTGCTTTAGGCCCATGTAAATCAGGTAATGGCCCCAGAGGCCAATCTGACAAACGACGGCGATAAAAGCCGCCGATTCAACGACCTGTTTGATTTTCCCGGGCAGATCCAGCCAGAGGCTGGCCAGGAAAAGGGCCACCAGAAAAAGCGCCAGGAATTTGGTCCGCTGAAAAATTTCAGCCAGCGGTCCGGATATATTTTCTTTTACTGAGATTCGGCCTGTTTCCAGACCTTTGACCAGCCAGCGTTTCACCAGGGAGAGGAGGAGGTTTAAGAAAATCAGGATAAATATGGCCGTTATCCATTGTCTCAATGAATTACCGAAAAATGTCAGTTCAAAAAATTTCATAATACATCCATGGCTCTGAGAAATGATAAAGGATAGGAATTTGTTTCTATAGTCATCACCAATAGCAAAGTCCGGCTTGGGCGTCAAGGTTTTCAGAAACGGGTTTAATCGGCATGCGATGTCTGCGTCTTGACTGAAGCGTGGATTACGGATAAAAATCATTGATAGAGTTGTTCTCGACCAAGCGACCTGGCCGGGCCTGATCAGTATGATCCCATCTCCGGTTTCCCGGTTTACAAAACCCTCTTGTGCCAGGCCGCAAAAAAACGCCGGCACCGGCAGGGCATGACCGTGGCGGATCCCTCCCTGGAATGCGTTGGATGAAGGCAGACTGAAATGAAAAGAAAAAGAATGTGCTTCAGCGTAACCTGTAGCCCCTGAGCCACGTGACAAAAATGTATACGGAACACGTTGATACCATCATTGTCGGTGGCGGCCTCAGCGGAATATATGCGGCGTTTCTGCTGGCGGCCAGGACAAAATCTCTGGTTTTGCTCGAAGCACGGTCCCGTGTCGGCGGCAGGATCTTAAGTCCGGAGTATCAGAGTTTTTTTACTGATCTGGGGCCATCCTGGTATTGGCCCATGATGAATCCCCGGATAAACGCGCTGATACAGGGGCTGGGACTTAAAGGATATCCGCAGTTTGAAGCCGGTCTGGCCCGGTTCCAGGGCCGGGATGGCCGGATCGATACGGTTGACGGCTGCCCCATGTATCCGCCCGGCTGGCGGCTGGCCGGCGGTATGATATCTCTTGTCCATGGCCTGGGCGCCCGGATTCCCGAAGGCGTCGTCCGGTTGAATCATCCGGTTTGTGAAATCGAACGTCTGTCGGACGGGGTCCGGGTCACCGTGGGCCGTCTGGATCAGGAACCCGTCTGCCGGCTGAGGGCTTTCCAAATCATTCTGGCGCTGCCCCCCCGGCTGGCCGCCAGATCCATCCTGTTCACACCGGATCTGTCTCCTGATCTGACCCAGGCCATGCTGAGAACAGATACCTGGATGGCGGGTCAGGCGAAATTCTTCGCGCTGTACGACAGGGCGGATTGGCGAAAGGCCGGCCTCTCCGGTCAGGGGTTCAGCCTTCGCGGCCCCCTGGGCGAGATCCATGACGCCTCCGCTGAATCCGGTCGACCCTTTGGATTGACCGGATTTGTCGGCCTTCCGGCCTTGCGGCGTAAAAACAGAGAAATTATGCTTCAGGCCATTCTCAGCCAGCTTACCCGCCTTTACGGGGAAGGGGCCGGCAAGCCGGCGGAAATTTTTTATCAGGATTGGGCACAAGAAGCGTTCACCGCCACTGAATACGACCTGCGGGCCGCCCACGACCATCCCGAGTTCCGGCCCCCGGCCGGGAAAACAAGCATCTGGAATGGCGCCTTTCATTTCGCTGGCTCAGAAACAGCGGACGATTTGGGCGGCTATCTCGAAGGCGCACTATCCAGTGCCGAGCGGGCTGTTTTAAGCGCTATCGCATGTTCATCTTAAATACCGGATTTCATCACGCCGGCTTTTCGTGTTGACAGTGCGATGTATCGACGGTGCTTGAACCAAGGAAGGGTATGGACGACCCCGTCAAGTGTCAAGATAGTCCTTTGCCACCAGCTCGGCCACATTGAATCCCGAATCTACCGCCTGCGTCGTCCCGACGCCCTCTCCACCCGCGTCGCAACCGACAATGTAAAGCCCTTTCAGCGGTGTGCGGGGGTTGGGCTTGTCTTTCCCGCACTGACCGATCATCTGCCCGATGCCGATACATTCTCCTCCCTGGCCGGGTACAACCGCGTCACGGGTCAGGGCGGATACATCCCTGACAAGAGCGGTCTGCCTTTTGACGATATGGGATGAAATGTCCGGCCAGAGTCTTCGTACCTCCGCTTCAAGTTTTTCGATCGCCGTTTCATTCATCGGCGAGGCCGGGTCGGGCGATGAGATGGTTCCGATCAAGGCCACCTGGGGAATCTCTCTTGTCGCAAGAGACGGGTCATACAACGAGGGAACGGTGATAAAGATGATAGGGGTTTTTGGCCAGTTGCCCTTCTCAAACGCGAGAAACCGCTTTTCGTCCAGCCAGCTCTCGTCTGAAAAGGCAACAGTAAGCGGATATTGAAAAACAGGCTGGTCCAGATGATAACGGACGCCGGTAAACGCCAGGGAGGGGCGGAGACTTTCGATTTTTTTTACATAGGCGGCATCGAAATGTTCCCGGCCACAGATCTTTAAGATGGTCGGCTGGATGCCGGCGTTGGAGACGACAACCGGAGCCCGGAAATCTCCTTTGTCCGTCTGAATTCCAGCCGCCTTGTTGTTTTCAATCAGAATCTTTTCGACCCGCGTGGCCGGAAGGTATTTTCCGCCGCGGGATTCCACGAATTTTACTGCCTTTTCCGCGATAATCCCATATCCGGACCGGTGATATCTCCCGCCGCCCCCTTTTATGATGCCTTTTGTGGTTCTGATCGCCTCGGATGCCGGCAGGTGATCGACGGGGACAACAAAAAAAAGATTCATCAGCATGCCCATTAACGCCATGGCGGGCGGGGGAAGGCGGTTTTTATTCATAAAATCGAGCATGGAAACCGAATCATAGCGGGATAAGAGAAAGCGTGGGTATATCACCGTATAACCCAGCATTTTAACCAGGCCGACAAAGGAGGACGCGCCCAGGCTGAAAAAATTTTTTCCAACGGCGAACAGTTTGAAAGGCAATATTCCTGTCGCGGGAAGCATGATATGATGCCGGCTTCCATCCGGCGCCAGATAAATAAAATCGGCGGCTTTCTTGGGGCGGATGATCAGGTCCCGGTCAAGTCCGATCAGATCGATGAGTTCGTCGAACCGGGAGGGACTTGAGGGGCCGCCCGCGATCGGCCACATTTCATAACTGGTTCCATCTTTCCGGATCCGCATGGCCTTGCCGCCCGCGGTCTTATTTTTGTCGACAATCAGAACCCGAAAACCCCGGGCAGAGAGCTTCGCGGCTGCGGTCACGCCGCCATACCCCGCCCCGATAACAATGATGTCATAAGTGTTTTCAGCCGTCATTCCGCTCCCCCCTTCGGCGCCGATGGCCTTGCGGATCCGGGGAGCCGGTCCGTCTCCCATCAGCCAATCACTGTCCGGCAAATCAATCCCGGGCAGAGTAAAGGATAATAATAAAAGAAGGATAAGAAACTCCTTTTTCGCTTATTATTTATAGTAAAGCCCGGCTTGTGCGTCAAGTTTTTCAGAACCTGTTACCTGCCGGTGCGTGATCAATTTTCATGTGTCGTTGGCATTTTAGGCACAATAGCGGATCAACTGCCGTATATATGACGTCAACCAGTAAAACAGGCGAGAACTACGGCGGCAAACAGCTTGAAATCAGAATAAGGGTGAAACATCGGCAGCCTCCATGGTATATTCGCAAAAACGGGAAGAATTTATGGAACGTTTTCGCTTGAATATTTCATGACATTTACTGATAGTGGGAATAGCTCATCCATGTTGTATCAAGATATTTGCCGGGAGGAGATATGGAACGCAGGATTTTTAAAAAGGAGCACGAGATATTCAGGAGTTCGTTTCGAAAATACCTTAAGGAAAAGGTGTTGCCCTTTTATGATCAGTGGGAAGAGGCCGGTATCACTCCCCGGGAGGCATGGCTGGAAGCGGGCCGGAACGAATTCCTCTGTCCCACGGCACGGGAGGAATACGGCGGCCCGGGCGCTGATTTTCTCTATTCGGTGGTGATCACTGAAGAGATGTATTATCACGGGGTCAGCAGCCTGTTCTGGCCTCTCCACAGTGATATTGTCTTTCCCTATATCGATCTTTACGCCAGTGAAGAGATGAAAAAAAAATGGATCCCGAAATGTGTGAGCGGAGAAGCCATTCTCGCGGTTGCCATGACCGAACCGGATGCCGGTTCCGATCTGGCGGCCTTGAATACGACCGCGGTTAGAGATGGTGATGCTTATATCGTTAACGGCTCGAAGATTTTTATCTCAAACGGTCAGCTGGCCGATTTGTGCGTGGTGGCGGTCAGAACCGATGAGGGCGCCGGCCGGCCGCATGATGGCGTCAGCCTGCTGGTGATCGAGGCCGGTACCCCGGGGTTTCGAAAAGGAAGAAATCTTAAAAAGATCGGCATGCACGCCCAGGACACCTCGGAGCTATTTTTTGACAACTGCCGCGTACCCGCCGAAAACCTGCTGGGCAGGGAAGGAGAAGGCTTTAAATACCTGATGCATAATCTCCAGCAGGAAAGGCTGGTGCTGGCCATCGGCGGTTATGCCGCGGCCCATGGGGCGCTGGACATAACGATCGATTACGTGAAGAAGCGGAAGGCCTTTGGAAAAACCATCGGGGCTTTTCAGAACACCCGGTTCGCGCTGGCGGAAATCGCCACCAAGGTTCAGCT
>CAYSMV010000463.1:0-4856 GCA_964432245.1 uncultured Desulfobacterales bacterium | reverse complement strand
CACTTAACCACTTAATCACTTTAAACGGTTACAGGACATATAAATGAACATGAATCGTGAGGAGATCGACATCCGCTGGCACGGCCGCGGCGGCCAGGGGGCCATCACCGCGGCTAAAATCGTGGCCGGCGTGGCGTTTGCCTCGGGGTTTCCCGGCGTGGCCATGATCCCGACCTTTGGTACGGAACGCCGCGGCGCGCCGGTCTTCACCTCGCTGAAGCTTTCCAGAGAAGAAGTCTATGACCTCTCTCCGATCGAGACGCCCGATATCGTCGTCGTGCTGGATGAACGGCTGTTCGAGGAAGCCGGAGCCGCTGCCGGAATCAAACCGGGGGGAATAATGGTTATCAACACGCCCAAGCAACCCGGCGATTTTTCCTTTCCCGGCATTACCACCGCCGTGGCCGATATAGGAGAACTCGCCGTGCGGGCCGGCCTGCCCAGGGGTATCGTCAACTCGGGCATTATCGGAGCCTTTGCCAGGGCCACCGGTCTGGTCGAGCTGCCGCCTTTACTGGACGCGATTGAAAAAGAGTTTAAAGGGAAAAAAGCCAGAAAAAACGCGGAAGCGGCGCGACTGGCCTATGACGCTACGGTTATCGGAGAAATCGATGAAAAATAAACCTTTTGCCGAAAATATTTCACACAGCGAACCCGGGCCCGGAGACGCCGGCCAGACCGGTTCCTGGCGCGTGGAACGTCCCGTGCTGGATACCAGTCGATGTATCCCGGCCAAAACGAAAAAAGAAACCTGCTTTTTCTGCTGGCTGTACTGTCCGGACGGGGTCATCTCACGGACCATTCCTCCTGAATTCGACTATCAATATTGCAAGGGCTGCGGTATCTGCGCCGAGGAGTGTCCGGCCGGCGCCATCACCATGATAAAAGAAACGGAGAATTAATAATATGCACTGCATTGAAACCGGGAACACGGCCGCCGCCATCGGCGTCAAACTGGCCCGCGTGCAGGTCATCGCGGCCTATCCCATCACCCCGCAGACGCCGCTGACCGAAAAGCTGTCCGAGTTTGTAGCCTCCGGCGAGATGACCGCCGAATACATCCCGGTCGAAAGCGAGCACAGCGCCCTGGCCGTGTGTATCGCCGCCTCCAGCGCCGGGGCCAGGGCCTTTACCGCCACCAGCGCCAACGGCCTGCTTTACATGCATGAACAGATCCACTGGGCCGCGGGCGCGCGTCTGCCCATTGTCATGTGCGTCGCCAACCGCGGCGTCGGCGCGCCCTGGTCGGTCTGGAACGACCACCAGGATTCCATCTCCCAGCGGGACACCGGCTGGATCCAGATGCACGCCGCCGGTCATCAGCAGATAATCGATTCGGTTATCCAGGCCTTCCGGATAGCTGAAACCGCGCGCGTACCGGTTATGGTCTGCTACGACGGTTATCTGCTGTCCCACACTTATATGCCCTTTGAAGTACCGGATCAGGACAGAGTCGACACTTTTCTGTCCGGCTCCGCGCCGGCACGACTGCTCGACCCCTCGGCGCCCATGAACCTGAATACCGTCACGCTGCCCTATACCCGGCCTGATGTCAGGGGCAATACGGCCCCGGCCTATATGGAGATCCGGCATTGCCTCCAGCAGGATATGATCCGCTCGCTGAAGGTCATTGACCGGACGGACAGAGAATACCAGGAGCTTTTCAACAGAGGCGGCCATCCGTTTCTTGAAACCTACCGCTGCGACGACGCCGAATTCATCGCCCTCTGCCTGGGCTCGCTTTCCCGGCAATTACGAAAGGTTGTGGATACGCTGCGCTCCGAATCAATCAGGGCCGGCGTCATCGCCCTGCGCCTCTACCGGCCGTTCCCGCGCGAAGAGATAATCCCGGTCCTGGAAAACGCCAGGGGGGTGCTGATCTTTGAAAAGGCCATCAGTTACGGATACGAAGGCGCCCTGACCAGCGAACTGAAAGCCGCCCTGTACAACCATCATCGCCGCCCCTGCCTGCACAACTGTATCGTGGGCCTGGGCGGCAGGACCATAACCACCGCCGATCTTTACAAAGCCCTGGCCGGTTTCTGCCGCGACCCGGAAACCGTCAGCGCCGCCTCTCCGCAGTGGATCGGACTGGCGGCGACAGCATAAGGATAAATCATGTCTACTGTTTCGAAACCCGTCGACCTGCCGGCTGAAGAGCTGGTTCACCCCGGAAACCGGGCCTGTGCCGGGTGCGGTCTGTCGCTGATTTACCGCATCGGGCTGAAAGCTCTGGGGCGGAATACCATCCTGGTGGTGCCGCCCAGTTGTTTGACCGTTCTTCAGGGCCTATACCCCATCGCCGCCACCCAGCTTCCCTGCCTGAACGTCACCTTCGCCTCCACGGCTGCCGCGGCCTCCGGCGTACAGGCCGCGCTCCGCGCCCAGCACCGGGAAGAGACCCTGGTAGCCGCCTGGGCCGGGGACGGCGGCACCAGCGACATCGGCATCCAGGCCCTTTCCGGCGCCTGTGAGCGAAACGAAAATTTCATCTACATCTGTTATGACAACGAAGCTTACATGAATACCGGCATCCAGCGGTCGGGCACGACGCCGGCCGGCGCCCTGACGACCACCACGCCCATCCTGGGCAAGCCCCAGCCGCGAAAAAACGTCGCCAAAATCGTGGCCGCCCATGACATCCAATACGTGGCTTCCTGCTCGGCGGCTTATCCGCTGGACTTTTACAATAAACTCAATAAAGCCAAGTCTCTTCCAGGCGTGAAATATCTTCATGTTCACACGCCTTGCCCTTCGGGCTGGGGATTTGAACCGCGACACACCGTCAAAATCGGGAAAATGGCGGTGGAAGCCGGCCTGTTTGAATTGTATGAGTATGAAAAAGGCCGGCTCACCCTGACCGACGCCTCCAGAAAGCTGCTGACAAAAGAGCGTCTGCCGGTGGAAACATATTTCTCGGCCCAGACACGCTTCAAGGCTTTGACCAAAAAGCGGATCAAAAAAATTCAGCAGGAAACCGACCAGCGATGGGAAGAATTGAAACAGACGCAATTATAATCGGCGGCGGCGCCACGGGTTGCGGCATTGCCAGGGACTGCGCCCTGCGAGGCATTGATTGCGTTCTGATCGAAAAGCACGACTTCGCGGCCGGCACCAGCGGCAGAAACCACGGGCTGCTGCATTCCGGAGCCCGTTATGCGGTCAAGGACGAACCGTCGGCCAGGGAATGCGCTTCGGAAAACAGAATATTAAAAACTATTGCCCGGCATTGCATCGAAAATACCGGCGGCCTGTTCGTCACCCTGCCCGAAGACGATCAGGATTACCATGACAATCTGCTGTCCGCCTGCCGGAAAGCCGGCATCGCCGCCGAAGAAATCAGTTGCCCGCAGGCGCTGGCCCGGGAGCCCAACCTGAATCCCAATATAACCAGGGCACTGGTTGTCCCGGACGCCACCATCGACCCCTTTCGGCTGACATCGGCCAATATCCTTGACGCCGTCGAACACGGCGCCCGCGTAAAAACCCACTGTGAGGTGATTTCCTTTATTCTGAATCAGACCGCCGTAGCCGGCGTCGGCTGCCTGGACAGAAAAAGCGGCGAAAAGTTTGAAGTTTACGGCCGGGTCGTAATCAACGCCTCCGGCGTCTGGGGGCAGAAAATCTGCCGCCTGGCCGGAATCGACCTGGCCATGTTCCCGTCCAAGGGGTCAATGGTCATCCTGGATTACCGCATCAACAACATTGTCATTAATCGCTGCCGGAAACCGGGCGACGGCGATATCCTGGTTCCGGGGGATACGGTGTCGCTGATAGGCACCACCTCTCAGAAAATACCATACGAATCCATTCATGACCTGGCCGTGACCCCGGAGGAAATAAAGACGCTTTTAAACGCCGGCGAGAAGCTGGTGCCGAACCTTTCCCGGACCCGTGTCTTACGGGCCTTCTGCGGCGTACGCCCGCTGGTAACGACCGATAAGAACGCTTCCGGCCGGGACATCACCAGGGGTATCGTACTGATAGATCACAGGCAGAGAGACGGCCTGGATAATTTTATTACCATCGCGGGCGGAAAGCTGATGACCTACCGTCTGATGGCCGAACAGGCCACCGACCTGGCCTGTGAAAAAACGGGACTGACAAAAAAATGCGAGACCCATTGTCTTCCTCTGCCCGGCTCGGAAAAGCGGAAAACCGACATGAAGCGCGGCCGGCATTTCGGAGAATCGGTCATTGAATCCACCTATTACCGTCATGGCACCAGGGCCGGGGAGATCCTGTCCGGATCCGGCGCGGACAACAGCCTGATCTGCGAATGTGAAATGGTTACGGCCAGGGAGGTCGCTTACGCCATCAGACATCTGCACGCGGCCGACATCGTGGATCTTCGACGGCGGACGAGAATCGGCATGGGGCCCTGTCAGGGACTTTTGTGCGCTTATCGCTGCGCAGCCGCCTTTATTGATATTAAAGGAACGAACGGCGAAGAGGCCACCAAGATGCTCGTTGACTTTCTGGAGGAGCGCTGGAAAGGAATCCGGCCGGTGCTGTGGGGAGACACTTTGCGGGAAGCGGAGTTCGCCTACTGGATCTGTGAAGGCATATTCGGCCTGGGGAAAATAGTGGCCGGTCATTCGGGCAAGGGAGACGGGGTGATCGTGGCGGAAGAATACGAATAAAACAGGTTTTAGGGGGACGAAGTGGTTATGTGGTTAAGTGATTAAGTGGATAGGTGATTAAGTGGTTATGTGATTAAGTGATTAAGTGATTAGCGTCCCAACCGGTCCGGGCCAGGGACCAAACTTATAAATAACAAGGTTTTAGACATAATGATTGACAGTTAAAAAAAGGAAAAATGACCTGCCATCCTTGCAAACGTGGGTTATGCTACG
>CAYSMV010000462.1:0-4726 GCA_964432245.1 uncultured Desulfobacterales bacterium | reverse complement strand
CTCAACGATGAGCTTGATTTTCATATTATTATTATAACTATAATGATGGCGCATTGAAAGCGGAATTATTACGGCTAAGGCGCTGTATCGTCAGATGATGTTTTTCAGCCTGGCGTCCACCAGCCGTTTGCCCATGGCGATGAGCATTAATACCGGCGGCAGGCCGTAAGACCGCGGCGTGATGCTGTTATCGCATACAAACAGATGTTTGATTTGTGTTTCCAGATCGGTATTCACAACATGGCCGATACGGGCCGTGCCGCCGGGTCCGGTTCCCACCACAACCGCGCCGGCTTGTATTTCCCTGGCTGTTTTCGTCTTTTTTTGTAATACCTTTTCAAAAAAAAAGTGCCTATTGTGTCAGGGCTTCAACGTCGAGCGGAATTCCCCTGCCGGGGTCTTCCCTGAGGCTGATGGCTTTTCGGGGGCATTTTGTTTCGCACACCCCGCAACCGAAACATTTATGAGGGTCGACGACTATAACGCCTTCCGAAATTGACCGGGCTTTAAACGGGCAGGCATCAACGCATGTTCCGCAGAGATCGCACAGGGAATCATCCACGACCGGGAAGAACCCTGAGGGCAGCAGCATGCCGGGCGGAAAGGGCATGCCGGCGTAGACTTCATTGAAATCCTTCTGAATGTTCATGACGCCGCAGCAGCAGGTGCAGCAGTTGCAGATGGCAAAGAGCCGGTCTCCCATGGCATCTTTGAAAAAAGCGTTATGAACAAATCCGGCTTCATGCGCCTGTCTGAGAATGTCCAGGGCCTCATCCCGGGTGACATAATTTACATTCAGCGCCGCGCCGTGTTTAACGGCATAAGTGGCGAACGGTTCGCCGACAAACATGCAGACATGCATGGGTTCGCAATGGTTTTTTTTGCGTTTCCGGCAGGCACAGTCGCCCACGGCAATAACGTCCGGATTTTTCATGACGATTTGATTAGCCTGATCGTAGGTCAGCACCTGTTCGGCCCTGGCCGGGTCAACCCGGAGATCATGGTTCAGCGTCAGAATTTTTACGGCATGTTCATATTTTATTACTTTGCCGTGATATCGATCCGGGATGAATCTCAGAAACGCTTGCATCGGCGGCCATCGGTACCAGGATCGAGGAACGTGTTTCTGAATCCATTCATAAGTTGTCGCCAGGATATCGACATAGAGACGGGTGTTTCCCAGATAAACCAGGGCATGAAGAAAATAAAACGGGTGCCGGCGGTTATGGAGTTCCCAGAGATCCCGGGGCTTTCCGGTGTATCGGGAGGCGTTATGGCGTGACGATTTTTTCCCGGAAAAGATGCCCATAAGCTCTCCATCGTAAAAGATGAATTTTTGACTTGTTAGTCGATGTACAATTAAAATAAGCGAACGGTTTATGCCTGTCAAATAAAAAAGGTTTTTTAAATGTTTTCGTGTAATCAGGCTTGAAGACGCGTTTGTGCTTTTAACTGGTTGATGAGGTTTTTTAGGGATTTTATCGATTCGTGTGTCTGTCCGGAAGCGGCTGAGGTTTCCTGGGTGGTCGATCTTATTATGGATAGAATCCGGCTGAGCTTTTCATTTGATTCCGCCTGCCGGGCGGTTATGGATTCGATGGTTTTCAGGCTCTGGACAGCGGCGACATTAGCTCTGGCGATTTCTTCAAACTGGTCTGTCATATGGCTCATGGCGTTTTCCCCGTCGTTTACGGACTGCTCACCCGCCCGGGCAAAGGAAATGGACATGGCAACCGACTCCTGAATGCCTTCAATGTTTTTCCTGATGCGCTTGGCCGATTTGGCGGCGTCTTGGGCCAGATGCCTTATTTCTTCAGCGACCACGCCGAAACGTTTGCCGGCTTCTCCGGCTTTTGTGGCTTCTATACCGGCGCTGAGAGAAAGAATATTTGTCCTCCCGCTGATTTTCTTAATCGTTTCCACGATATTATCGATTTCCAGAGATTGTTTTTTTAACCGGGTGACTGAGGCGGCGATATGTTCCATTTTCTCGGAAATCTTTTTCAGCCCGGTTTCGGTTTCACCCAGGCGCTTCTGTCCTTCCCTGGTGATTGCCTGCGTTGTTTCGCTGTTTCTGGTAATATTGGCGGCATTTGCGGCTATCTCCCGGGCGGTCTCAGCGATTTTCCGGCCGCTCTCTTCCGCGTCCGCCGTGGCGGATAATTGTTGAGTGCTTCCGGCGGCATGCAGATCGGCGAGTAAAAACAGTTCCTGGGACATCGGATTCAGTGTGTCCACGGCCTGGCTGATGCTTTTTATCAGTTCCTGGTTTTGCTGCAAATGGGAAAGCAGCGTACCGGTCATCCGGTTAAACGAGGCGCCCAGGTCCGCGAATTCGTCGTTGCTGATAATAGCGATGGTTTTGTCGTAACGGCCGTTTTTGATTTTTTCGGCAATTTCGATGAACAGGCGCAACGGTCTCGTAATCGCTCCTGCTGCCGCAAAGGCTACGACCAGAGATAAAAGGGACCCGATGATGATAGTGCCGGCAAAAAACATTTTCAGACTGCCCATTCGTGATTCAAAATATTTGTAAGATCTTACCCGGGCGTCATTCGCGCCGCCGGCGTCATCCGCCAGTAAGGCGTCGGACGCGGCCGGGAGAAGGGTCTCTATCTTTTTCATGTTTTCTATGCCCGAGTGGATCATGCTGTAACTGATTATGGCGGTGTAACCGGTGATGCCGATGACCATCACAACGATAATGATTACGAATTTAAATCTTAAAGGAATCTTCATGCCCGCGAAACGGGATTTTCCAAAATCGGGGCTGTTTTTTACGATTATGCCCAGTACCGGTTTTATGGCCCAGGCGGTGGCATATTCGGACATGGGAATCGTTAACAGGCCGGCGATAACGCCAGCCATAAAACCATAAATTAAAATGTGGGCCGGCCAGTGAGGATATAAATGTCTTACAATCCAGACGCCGCCGGTGCCGCCTAAAATGTATGCGGGAAAAGAAAGCGCGGATAGAAAATAAGAGAGGTTGAGACAACGATTCTGTGCTTTTTTTATTAACTCGGCATCGGGGGTTATGGCGTCGCCGACTGTTCTCAAAAAGAGGAGCACGGGTTTGAGAAAATAATAAGTGATAACCATATAGGCGAAAACCAGAGAAACGGCCAGCGGCAGAGGGCAGAGCAGCATGGCCAGAAATTCTTCGAGTGAGGGCGACAGGACAAAAAAGATGAGAAATTCGATGCCCAATATGTGAAAAGTGACGACGGAAAGAATAACTGCCACGACGCGAGTCAGAAAAACACTCGAACTCATCGATAATGTCCCCGAATTTTTACTTTTTCTAAATTCAACTATATATGGAGAAGCAATGTTGTCAAGAAAAACGTATATTTTGAATAGCTCTTGACTTGCGCCGCTGCTTCATAATAGGCTGCGACTGATCAGTAATTTTCTATTGGATTACTATAATAACAAAGGAGGATCGACATGTCGTATGAAAACCTATCCATCGAGATCAACAATTACGTAGCCACCGTGACGATTAACCATCCCCCGGTCAATTCCGTTAATCTGGCTACCATTCATGATATTGAAAAGGCTTTCGACGATCTTGAGGCCAGTAAGGATGTCCGGGTGATCATTCTCACCGGCAGCGGTGAAAAAGCTTTTTCGGCCGGGTTCGACGTGAGCGACGCCGCCAATGCCGCCTCGGCCGGCGAAGAGGGCCAGCGGGTATGGACGAAAATCTTCCGGTATAGCAAGCCTGTTATCGCCGCCGTCAACGGCTTTGCTTTTGGCGGTGGGTGTGAATTGGCCATGGCCTGCCATTTCCGGTTGATGGCTGATGCCCCCAAAGCCAAGATCGGGCTGACCGAACTGAATCTCGGTATTATACCCGGCTGGGGCGGTACGCAACGCATGACCGTTCTTTTGGGGCGGTCCAGGACGCTTGATATGATTTTATTCAGTAAGCGGCTGACCGCCAATGAAGCGCTTGAAATCGGTCTGGTCGACAAGGTCTGCCCGCCCGATAAACTGATGGATGAAGCCAGGGCCATGGCGGAAAAACTGATTAATCGCCCCCCCTTGGGCGTTGCCAGCGTTTTGAAGGCGGTTGCAACCGGCATTGATTGGGGCTTTGATAAAGGATTGCAGAAGGAACTGGAAGGGACCAATCTGGTTTCCAGGTCTTCCGATGCTATTGAAGGCTTTACCGCTTTTATGCAGAAACGCGACCCGGTATTCAAGGGTGAATAGGCGGTATTCAAGTTCAGACCGGTTTGGACGGACCAATAGGCCGTTCAAACCGGTCTTTTTCAGGCTACCTCTATGTTATAGCGCTGTCGTGGCCGGCCGGTCGATAACGCTTCTTTTTTTCGATGTTTCTTAAATATCCTTCCACAACCGCTCCGGCCGGCAGGCGAAGAGCCTGGGCGTAAGCCTTTAAGAAACCTTTCAGGTAAATCAGCGGCGGCAAAGCCTCAAACCGATCCTCTTCGATTGTTTTCAGGGTTGTCATACCCACCCGGGTTTTCTGGAACAGGGTTTCGATGTTTATCCCGGAAGCTTTTCGAAACGCCTTTAAATCAAGCCCGGAAATAACATGTTGGCCGGTAATTTTTTTAAACAGTTCCATAGCCTCCGGTTTATTGTTAAGATTTTGTCTTCCGGGCCGCGGAAGGCGGGCGTTCCAGGTCCCGGCTGATGTTTTATCCGCGGTAGTTTTTGATTCCCCACTTTTTTTTTGTTTATTGTTATCGTT
>CAYSMV010000461.1:0-6555 GCA_964432245.1 uncultured Desulfobacterales bacterium | reverse complement strand
GGGCGCAGCCCGCCATGAAGATACATGCCGGACATGATGGCCGCCATGGCATGCTCGCGCACGCCGAAACGGATGTTGCGCTCCTGGCAGCATCCCTTCTGAAACTCACCGCAGCATTTCATGATGGTGTTGTTGGACGGCGCCAGGTCGGCGGATCCGCCGATCAACGAAGGGATTATCCGCGCCGCCTCGTTCAGCACCTTGCCGGAAGCGGATCGGGTGGCGATGGGGCCGTCAGCCGGAGAAAACCGCGGCAGATCCTTATCCCAATCCGCGGCCAGAAAATTGGTGGTAGCGTTTACCCATTGATCGGCCAGTTCCGGATACGCAGAAGCATAGGCCCTGTATTTTCCCAGCCAGGCTTTTTCAGCGGCCTCTCCCTTGTCCAGGCATTTTCTAAAAACCTGGAGCGCTTCATCCGGAATATAAAAATGCTGATCCGGCGGAAAACCCAGTTTTCCCTTGGTTAACGCGATTTCCTCTTCTCCCAGGGGCGCGCCATGAGCGTCGGCCTTGTCCTGCTTGTTGGGGCTGCCGTAGGCGATATGGGTCTTTAAAATAATCAGCGAGGGTTTGCCGGCCTCGTTCTGCGCCGTACGAAGCGCCCTGTAAATCTCTTCCGTGTCGTTGCCGTCATTTACCGGCAGCACCTGCCATTCGCAGGCCCGGAAACGCGCGGCCACGTCTTCGGTAAAAGTAATATCGGTGCTGCCTTCAATGGAAATTTCATTGTCGTCATAAAGACAGATCAGTTTGCCCAGGCCGAGGTGCCCGGCCAGGGAGGCGGCCTCATGACTCAACCCCTCCATCAGATCGCCGTCGCCGCACATGACATAGGTGTAATGATTAATAATATCGAATTGATCCCGGTTAAATTTTTCGGCCAGATGCCGCTCCGCGATGGCCATGCCGACGGCATTGGCAAATCCCTGGCCCAGAGGGCCGGTGGTGGTCTCCACGCCCGGCGTAACGCCGTATTCCGGATGCCCGGGGGTCTTACTGCCCAGCTGGCGGAACTGCTTGATATCGTCCAGAGAAAGGGAATAGCCGGTCAGATGCAGCAGGCTGTAAAGCAGCATCGAGGCGTGGCCGCCGGAAAGCACGAACCGGTCCCGGTCAACCCAGTCCGGGCTGGCGGGATGATGTTTCAGAATTCTGGTCCAGAGGACGTATCCGGCCGGGGCCAGGCCCATGGGCGCGCCGGGATGTCCGGATTTGGCTTTCTGAATGGCGTCAATCGATAAACAGCGAATGGTATTGATGCAGAGGTCATCCGGCGCCGACCGGCTCTCGGAAACGTTAGTACCCATATTCTCTCCTAAAAATATGCCTCAAAGGTTACGGTTATAAAGCCCTCATATATTCCGGCTTGAGATGAATTTCCCCAGCCAGCGCCCGGTTGATCAGGCGTAATGTCGAAGCCTTGTCTTCCGGCAGCCGGGCCTTAATGGGGAGATAATTGGAAGCGTGGTTGGCGTGGAACAATCCGCCGGTCAGATCGGTGTGGGCGATCATGGTTCTCAGCTCCCGAAGCATCTCCTCGGGCGTCAAGATAGGGAAGCGCCCGGCCTCATAATCTTCATAAAGCGGCGTTCCCGGGATCAGCATCAGGCTCAGGGCGCCCACGTACTCCGGATCGATAGCCGCCAGAACCCGGCCGGTCTTCTCGGCGTGGAGCTCCGACCGTTCCCGGCCGGCCAGCCCCAGCAGAACGGTCAGGGACAACTTGATGCCGGCCTGCCGCGCTTTTCTTCCCATGGCGATCATGATCTCCGCCGTGGCGCCCTTGTTCATCCGGCGCAGGGTCTCGTCATCACCGCTCTCCAGCCCCATATAAATGATTTTCAGCCCGTGCGCCCTCAACTCCCGGAGCTCCTCCTCGGATTTCATTCTCAGGCCCTTGGTGTTGGCGTATACGCCTACCCGCTCCACCCAGGGCAACCGACGTTCGATTTCCAGCAATATCGCCAGCAGCCTTTTCTGCGGAATGATCAAGGCGTCGCCGTCGCAGATAAACGCCCGGTCCTGATGCCGGCAGTATTCCGCCGCGAAAGCGATGTCTTCCATGATGACGGCGTCCGGCTTGATTTTAAACCGCACGCCTTTGTACGCGCCGCAGAAGGCGCACTTGTTGTGGGAGCAGCCCACCGTCGCCTGCAGCAGAATGCTGTAAGCCTCGCTGGGAGGACGGATCATGTTGCCTTCATAATGCATGGCATCTGTCACCCGTTATCAGACATCGGCGTCTCTTCCGGCTCCGCCGCGAGCCTGGTTTTGAATTTTTTCATAAACCTCGTCTCTGTATATGGCGACATTCTCGGGAGCTTCAAAACCGATCTTGACGCTGCCTTTATCGATCTGAATTATGGTGACGATGATATCGTCACCGACCCTTATCTTTTCGTTCAGTTTACGTGTCAGCACAAGCATCGTCAAACCTCCTCGGAGAATACTGATTATGAATAACAACGATTAACAACGGCCGCCCGGCATAAACATAAAAAAAGCCGGCCCGCGGCACATCCGGCAAAACCTTCCGGTTACAGTCGCTCAGTCGGCCCTTTCCTGCTCAAACTCTTTCGATTCTGACCGCGCAGACCTTGTATTCCGGTATCTGGGCAATCGGATCCAGCGCCGCGTTCGTCAGCAGGTTGGCCGCCGATTCCGCGAAATGGAAGGGTATAAATACAGTTCCGGCGACGCCTTTTTCAGAAACATTAGCCCTGGCGGAAATCTTTCCCCGGCGGGAAATAATATTGACGATACTGCCGTCATCAATCCCGTACCGCCGGGCGTCTTCGGCGGCCATCTCCACGAAATTCTCCGGAGCCCGCTCGTTCAGCCCCTCGCTTTTCCGCGTCATGGTGCCGGTATGATAATGATAAAGAATACGGCCGGTCGTCAAATAAACGGGATACTCTTCATCAATCCGCTCGGCCGGCGGCAGATAATCAATGGCATGGAAATTTCCCCGGCCGCAGGAAAACTGGCCGACATGCAGGACCGGCGTGCCGGGGTGATCCGCGGTCGGACAGGGCCAGTGCAGCCCCTCTTTCTCGATTCTGGCATAGCTGATGCCGGCATAGGAAGGCGTTACCCGGACGATTTCATCCATGATTTCTTCGGCGTTTTGGTAAGGCATGGGAAAGCCCATGGCCGTCGAAATATCGGCGATAATCTGCCAGTCGAGTTTCGCCTTTCCCGGCGGCTCGACGGCTTTTCGGACCCGCTGCACCCGCCGTTCGGTGTTGGTAAAGGTGCCGTCTTTTTCGGCAAAGCAGGCGGACGGCAGCACCACATCGGCCTGCTGGGCCGTTTCGGTCATGAAAATGTCCTGGACCACCAGAAAGTCCAGCCGGGACACGCATTCCCTGGCATGATTCAGGTCCGGGTCAGATACCAGCGGGTTTTCACCGATGATATACAGGGCCCTGATTTCCCCGTCATGGGCCATGGGGACCATCTGGGTGACGGTTAATCCGGGCTTGGACGGAAGATCCTTGACCCCCCAGACCTCCTCCAGCTTCTTCCTGGCCGCCTCATCGGTAACCTTCTGATAGCCCGTGAAGACATTCGGCAACCCGCCCAGGTCGCAGGCCCCCTGGACATTGCCCTGCCCCCGCAGGGGATTCACTCCGCCGCCGGCCACGCCCACGTTGCCGCACAGCATGGACAGATTGGCCAGGGATTTGACATTGTCAGTCCCGGTGGTGTGCTGCGTAATGCCCATGCAATAGAGAATGCTGGCCGGCCTGGCCTGGGCATAGGCACGCGCGACATAGGTCAGATCTTCAGCCGGAATGGCTGTAATGCTTTCCACAAAATCCGGCGTGTATTTTTCCACCATGTTTTTCAGGTCCTGAAAACCGACCGTCCGGGCCTCGACATACTCCTTATCGTAAAGATCTTCCTTGATGATAATGCGCATCAAACCATTGATCCAGGCCACATCCGTGCCGTTGTTCGGCCGGATCCATTTCTCGGCGAACTCCGTTAACTTGACACGGCGGGGATCGATGACGATCAGACGGGCCGTCTTCCTGTTCACGGCCCGCTTGACATAAGTAGAAATAACGGGATGGTTTTCCGTGGTATTGGTGCCCACCGCCAGAATCAGCTTCGTCTTTTCGATATCCGCGATCGGATTTGTCATGGAGCCACTGCCGAACGCCGCGGCCAGACCGGCCACGGTTGAAGAATGTCAGAGCCGCGCGCAGTGATCGATATTATTGGTTTTTAACGCCGCCCGGGCGAATTTCTGGGCCACATAGTTATCCTCATTGGTGGTGCGCGCGGAAGTAAACACGCCGATGCTGTCCGGGCCGAACTTGTCCTTTATTCCGGAAAGCCTGCCGGCCACGTACCGCGTGGCTTCCTCCCAGCCGGCTTCCCGGAACTTCCCGTTTTCCTTAATCAATGGAGTGGTCAACCGCTCTTTGGAAGCAATAAAGTCATATCCGAAACGGCCCTTGACGCAGAGGCTTCCGTAATTCGGAGCTGTATTTTCAGCCCCGGTAACTTTCATGACGGTGTTGTCCTTGACATGAAGATATAACTGGCAGCCCACGCCGCAATAGCCACAGGTGGTCTTCACCCTCCGGGTCTCCCACGGCCGGGCGGTATAACGGGAATTCTTAAAGACCAGCGCGCCCACCGGGCAGGCCTGGACGCACTCACCGCAGAACACGCATTCGGATTCCGCCAGGGGCTTATCATCCGGAGTAATGATCTTGTCAATAGACCCGTCGGCGGCCGGACGGATCTGAATGGCGTTATTGACCTGAACCTCCCGGCAGGCTTTAACGCACCTGCCGCAGCGGATACACCTCGAGAAATCTCGCAAAATAAAGGGGTTGGCCATTTCCATGGGATAAGGAGCGCCGTCATGACCGGATATGTTGCCGGTCACCTGGTAACGATAAGCCAGGTCCTGGAGCCGGCAGTCGCCCCAGGCCGGGCACAGTTTGTCGGCCCCGTCCGCCTCGTGAACGCCCAGCTGGAACCGGGTCCAGTCCTTGCCCGACGTTCCGCTGATGGTGCAGTTGTGATTACCCGAGGCCAGCATGGCCGCGATGGTCTTCCGCCGCGAAGCGACCACCCTCGGCGATTCCGTCCTCACGACCATATCCTTTTCCGCGGCCGTGGAACAGGCGGTGACCAGGTCATCCTTTCCCGCCACCTCAACCACGCAGACCCGGCAAGTCCCGGTCGGAGTAGTCCCTTTCAGATGACAAAGCGTCGGAATATCAATGCCGTTTTTCCCGGCAACTTCCAGAATCGTTTCCCCTGCGACAAAATCAAACTCATTTCCGTTAATACTGATTTTATTGCTCATTATGTGTTCTGCCCTCCTGAAATCCGATATATCGTCTGCCGTGACGCTTCATAACTTTCTTTTTGTATAAAATGTTTTATAGTCTGTCAACCGTTGCTTCATATTTCAGGACAGGCCCCGGAATGGGATCGCCATACACCCGGAAAATATCCGAACAGAACCAGGACGTCAATTTTATTTTGAGTTTCCGTCATACTGATGATAGGATGGCTCAATTTTAAAACCGGTTTTTTCTTGCGGGTGAAAGCACATGATGCATGATAAAAAAAACCTGGCGACAGAGATGCCCCCCTACAGCTCCATGGCCACCGTCCCGCCAAGACTGATCGCCGACTGGGACGCCCTGATGCGGGTGTTTATAAGGCCTGAAGACGAAGCCTGCCGGGCGACTCTGGTCAAATACATGGAGCAGATACTCTTCGGGCTGCATGACTTCCTGAAGCAGCACGTCGGCATCACCGAAGCCATCAGCTTAAAAGAGCTGGCCGATCATTACACGGAAACCCGCATCAACGATAATCCGGAAAAAAAACTGGCCGATGTCATCCGCGAACTGATCAACGACATATCCCCTCATGCCGTTAATGTCGCCTCGCCCTATTTTGTGGGGCACATGACCTCCGCCATTCCCTTCTTCATGGTTCATCTGAAAACCATAGCCACGGCCCTGAACCAGAATCTCGTCAAACTGGAAACCTCAAAGGTCTTTTCCGTGCTCGAAAAACAGGTGCTGGCTAAAATTCATCGATTGATATTCAAGCAGCCGGAAGCCTTTTACCGCCGGCACGTTCAAAATATTAACACCACGCTCGGCTGTTTTGTCGAAGGCGGCACCACCGCCAATCTGACGGCCCTGTGGGTCGCGAGAAACATGGCCTTCCCCGCCCGGGAAGGGTTCGGCGGCGTTGAAAACGAGGGGCTGCCGGCGGCATACCGCCATTACGGCGCAACAAAAAGCGTTATTCTTGTTTCCCGGCGGGGCCACTATTCCTTAAGAAAAGCCGGGGGAGTTCTCGGCATCGGCAACCGGAACATCATCCCCATTGACGTCGACAATGGGCACAGGCTGGATATCAACTGTCTGGAACAGGCCATCAGCGATATCAAAAAGGACGCGGGGATAAAGATTATCGCCGTGATAGGAATCGCCGGGGCCACCGAAACAGGCGCCGTCGATCCGTTGAGAAAAATCGGAGAAATCTGCGCCCGTGAAAAAATTT
>CAYSMV010000460.1:0-8742 GCA_964432245.1 uncultured Desulfobacterales bacterium | reverse complement strand
GAACACTGGCCATCGGATCGATATTCTTCAAAATACTGAAGCCATTGCTCACCGGCCCGGGGGCATGTCCGGATAAACTGCATGAAATCGGTCAGGCTGTCCAGGGTGTTCGCGCTCAGGGTGTGTTCCATTTTACAGGCTTCTTCGTCCGCGGTCTGGTGCTCTATTTTCAGAATTTCCGTCAGAAATTTAAGCAGGATCTCATGCCGGCGTCGCATTTCCCGGCCGATGTTTTTTCCGCTTTTCGTCAGCTCCACGTATTCGTATTTTTCGTAATTTACCAGGCCCCGGTCATTCAGGTTTTTAAGCATGCTGGTGACGGTGGGCATTTTAACATTCATCCGCCTGGCAATGTCTTTGACGCGAACGGTTTTTCTTTCCCTGTCCAGATCGAAAATCGCCTCCAGATAATCTTCCATGACGGAAGTTAACGGCCTGTCGGTCATGCTCTCTTTTCTCCGGGATGCCGGTTTGCCATCCAATTGTTAGATCACTAAAACTTATTTTTAGACTACTAATAATCTGGTGATAATTTGTCAAGAGTTTTTTTAATAAAAAATGAAGAATTTTTTCGCCGGGATATTTTGGACTCAGCGCCAGTTCCAGACGGCCTGGCTGTTTTCTTCCCGGAAATAGAGATAGTCCTGATTGACAAATTGTTGGACGCTTAAATTAACGAAATCGATGGGTTTATCCATGATGTCGGCCAGATGGCGGGCCAGGGCCCTGGCGGGCGGAATGCCGTTGCCCAGGGGAAAAGGCGGGGCGTTTTCCACCAGATCCCGGGAGAGCATTTGAAAAACGATTCCCAGTTTTTGTTTTCCCATGTAACGCAACTGGTCCTGAACATCGAGGGCGCCCTGCCTGAACTCCCTTTCCAGGCGGGCTTCTTCTTTTTCGATTTCGTCGAAATAATAAGTTTTGACGAACTGTTCGATGGCTTCCGGGCTCAGGGCCGAGGTGCGCACGATGGCGCGGTTGGCGTCAAAGTCGTTCCAGTTGTCGGTCAGCAGCTCCAGGTCGTACTGGTCGATATGTTCCTTGACGTCGGTTCCCGGAAAGGGGGTCAGGAAATGATAGCCGTATTCCACGTCCAGCTCCCGGGCAAAGCGGTGGGATTCCATGAGGGTTTCCGGGGTTTCGCCGGGCAGGCCCACGATGAATGACCCGAATACCCGCATGCCGGCGGCCTTGGCGTCGGCCACGGCCCGGCGGATACGGTCCAGGGTGATATTTTTGCCGATGCGGTTCAGCATTTCCTGGTTGCCCGACTCGAATCCGAAGAAAATCGTGTCGCAGCCGGCCTGTCGCATCATGGTCAGCATTTCCGGGGTCACCGAATCGGCCCGGGCAAAGACCGCCCAGCAAAAATTCAATCCCCGGCGTTTGATTTCGGCGCAGATCTCCCGGACCCGCCGGGGATTGGAAGTAAAAAAATCATCGGCCACGTTGATGCGCCCAAAGCCGAAAGCCAGCAGGGTTTCGATTTCATCTATCACCAGGCGGGCATTGCGGTTGCGGATACGGCTGCCGACCATGCGGCGTCCCTGGCAGAAGATGCACCGGCCGGGGCAGCCCCGGCTGGTAATGATGCTGACGGGAAACCCCAGGGCCAGATAGCGCGACATGGGCAGCAGGTGCCGGGCCGGCCGGGGCAGGCGATCCAGGTCGCCGATCAGCTCGCGCGGACCGGTAAAGCGGACTTGACCGGCGTCCGAATAGGCGATGCCCAGGACACCGGACCAGGCCCGGCGGTCGTTGATGACCGGCAGCAGGTCCATGATGGTCTGTTCGCCTTCGCCGATAACGACCAGATCGATTTCCGGAAACCGCCGCAGGGTGTTGTCGTAGTCAAAACTGACATGCGGGCCGCCCATGACGGTGATGGCCCGGGGAAAATATTCTTTGGCGGTTTTAAGAATATTGGCGGCGGCATAAAAATTCAGGGTCACCGAGTTGGTGCCGATGATGTCCGGTTTAAAATCCGCCAGTTCGGTCGCCATCTTGTCAGGGGAATAATAGCGCACCATGTAATCCAGGATGCGGACCTCGGCCCCGGCCGACTCAAAGGCGGCGGCGGCGTAACAGAGACCCAGGGGGGGAGCAGGCGACTCTTCCAGGGGATAAGGAGAGGCGATCAGGACGACTTTCATAGACGTTCCATTTTATTCCGTTCAACCCGTTTGCTCATCCGCGTAGCCGGAACGCGCCGGCGGTAGGAGCCTCAAACAGGCAGAGGGGAACAATAGTTTAGTTTTGTCGGGGTGTCAATCAAAAAGGCGACCGAATCGTAAACGCATAAATTGACGGGTTGTAAACGTTAATGACTTGATCGGTCCTGATTTTTAATTTGTCAGGGCGCCGCCTTTGCGTTAAATTCATAAAAAACGGGGGAAAACCAGGCAAGCGGTTGTCCGCCGGGAAAGAAAAGGGCGTGTCATGGTCCGACCCGTTCATCAGACCGATAAGGTTGTCCAGTCCGGCCTGTTTGCCGGCATTTCCAAAGACGAGCAGGCGGCGATTCTGGCCAGGGGCCGCCGCCGGGTTCTTGCTGCCGGCGAAACGCTTTTCCGTCAGGGCGATCCCGCCCGCTGCTGTTATTTCGTGCTGAAAAACCGCCTCAAGCTGAGCCTGGTTCACGAAGAGGGCAAAGAGGCCATCATCCGTTATATCCATTCCGGCGAGATCACGTCCGCCGCGGCTGTTTTCCGGGAGAAAGTCTACCCGGCCACGGCCGTGGCCGTTGGAACGGTGGAGATGGTGGCCTGGGACCGGAACACCATGCTGCAGGTCATGCGGGACTGTCCCACCCTGGCCATCAACCTTCTGCAAGTGGTGGTCGAGCGGCTGGATGATATCCAGAGCCGTTATCTGCAACTGAGCGCCGAGCAGGTGGACCAGCGCATCGCCCGGGCCGTCCTGCGGATCATGCAACAGTCCGGCCGCAGGACCGGTGAAGGCATCGTGATTGATTTCAAGATCAGCCGCCGGGAGCTGGCCGATTATACCGGCACCACCCTTTATACGGTCAGCCGCGTGCTCAGCGCCTGGGAAAAAAAAGGCTGGGTGGCGCTGGGCCGCGAACGGATTGTCGTCACCGATGCCCACGCCCTGGTGCGCTTCGCGGAAAAAGAGTATTAAGCACCAGAGCGCGCCCTGGAATTCCGGAATTAAAGATCGTTGCGCGAAGCCGGCGTGCTGGAAGGATAGGAATTTGCTTCTGGTCGTTGTCTATAGCAAGGCCTGGCTTATGCATCATGGTTTTTGTGGCTACTACATGTTGAATTGCCATACAGTTCTATCGCGTCGCCAGGGCGTGAGTTTTCGCATAAACCGGCGCCGAAACCATCACCAGGAACCCGCGACTGACCGGAAAAACCTGTATGAACGCTGATATAGATCGTCCCAGTCCGGTTTCAGCTCTTTTCTGTGCTCGGCTAAGTATCGAAAACAATGGCCGGCAAAGGGATTTCCCGGTTAAATACCCGCTTTTTCAACGCTTCCCGGGTTAGAACCGCCGCGCCGAGGGCGCCGTTGGTCTGTGGAGCCGCCTTCAGGGTCTGCAAGGGCATTTTCAGGGCTTTATACTCTCCGGTATTCTTGGCTACGCCGCCGGTGATGACCACCTATGAGAAAATGGGGCTGCGAGCTTGGGATGTCATGGCCACAAAAACCTTGACGCACAAGCCAGGCCTTGCTATAGATAACCGCCATAAAAGCAAGTTTCTATCCTTGCACGCCGTGCGTTCTAAAACAAACCCAGACCGGACGTGTGTTTTAAGGATTGCGGAGATAAGACCCTGATTTTCAATTTCCGTTTCTGGACGAATATCGCGTATTTTCTTTCGGTGGAAACCGACGCGCGCTTTACCATAGACCGCCTGTTACGGGAAAAAAACATCGTCATTGCCTTTCCCCAGCGGGATATTCATGTGCTTTATGAAAATAAGCCTGGATTGAGGGCCCAGTGATGAAAAGTCGACGACTCCTTTTAATGTTGAAGATAATCTATCCCGGCTTATTATCGAAATTCGGAAATATACGCTGATGGCTGAGAAAAATCAGATACGCCTGGTTTTTGCGTTTCTGACTTTACTGGTCGTCCTTTCTTACGCCCGAACACTGCAAGTCCCTTTTGTTTTCGACGATATTCCCAACATTTTGGAAAACCCACGCATCCGAATGACCCGTATAACCGGGGATCAAATTAAACCGCTGATAAAAAGCCCGCATCCGTTTTGCAGTGAAAGGATTGTCAGTAATTTTTCTTTTGCATTAAACTATCTTTTACACCAGTACGATACTACCGGCTACCATCTTGTCAATCTTTGTCTCCATCTCATCTCGGCTATTCTTGTTTTCTTGATCGCCAGGCAAACATTAGTTTTCTGCCGCTTTAACTCGATACTGATTCCTGTCTTCGCCGCGGCCTTGTGGGCCGTCAACCCTGTCCACGTTGAATCGGTGACTTATATTATTCAGCGAATGAACGAACTGGCCACGATGTTTTATCTGCTGGTTTTTTTCTGTTATATCTCGGCCAGAAACAAGCAACGTCAGATCCCAGCAAAGAACAGGTCAGCCCTGGTCTTGTGGCTGCTGGCCTTTGTTTTTTTCGCGGCAGCAATCTTGTCCAAACAGACGGCAGCGACTTTGCCGTTTTATATTTTTCTTTATGAATGGTTTTTTTTCCAGGACCTGAGTTCTGAATGGCTGCGAAAACAAACAGGAAAAATATGGCTGATCATTCTGCTGTCTGGCCTGGCGATATTTCTGTTTCTTGGTTCCTCGCCCATCCAATCCATTAAAATGTCATATACCGAGCCTTTACTTACATTCACCATGAAAGAACGGCTACTTACGGAAAGCAGGGTGGTTATTTATTATGTTTCTCTGCTTTTCTATCCGCATCCCGCCAGACTCAACTTCGATTATGACATAGATATTTCCCGGTCGTTTCTGTCCCCGGACACAACCTGGCTTGCCATGGCAGCACTGCTGGCGCTGATAGCGACCTCGATCATTTCGGCAAAAAAACACCGGCTAGTCGCCTTTGCCATTATTTGGTTTCTTGGAAATCTCGTCATTGAATCATCCTTCATCTGTATGGATCTGATGGTTGAACACCGGGTTTACTCCCCCTCGATCTTTCCCTGCATCGCCCTGGCATGGTGGCTGAAAGCATATTTACGGTCGATTTTACCGGTGATTTTATTACTTGCCGCGGCGACGGGCATTTTTTTTGTCTGGACCTATCAGCGGAATCTCGTCTGGAAGGATACAATTTCCCTCTGGAGGGATACGGTTTTAAAATCACCCGAAAAAGCCCGGCCGCATACCAATCTTTGCGGTTATCTTTCATCAACTGAAAACACAGAAGAAGCCATATTTCACTGTCATAAGGCGTTATCTCTTTCCCCTGATAATATCCAGGCGCATAATAGCCTTGGAAGCATCTATACCGCTTTGAAACAATATGATAAAGCCGCGGACCACTATCAGCGCTCACTGGCCATAAAACCGGACTCCCCCTTATGCTATGATCTGTTGGGCGTCTTATATGCGGAACAAGGGGAAACCCACAAAGCCATATCCGCCTTCAAAAAAGCCATCGCGTTAAACCCCAACATTGAAACGCCGTATATCAACCTGGGACAAATCTATATTGATCTTCAAGAGTTTAATAAGGCCGGGCGGCATTTAAAACAGGCGCTGAACCTGAACCCGCACTCTGTTGCCGCCTACAATAATTTGGGGATTGTTTTTTTCCAAACAGGAAAAACGGACGCGGCCTTACGACTTTTTCTCTTATGCCTGAGGATTGATCCTGATTATCGTCCCGCGTTAGAGAATATCGCCCGCATTCAGTCGGGCACTAAATATAAACCATAGCTTTATTGATAGATCGTTAAACAAGGTTGATGACTTCGTAAAAAGTCGGATTAAGCCTGATATGACACTCAGCATTATTATCCCCTGTTATAATGAAGCCAGTACGATACACCAAGTGGTAGACAGGATAAATCACTCCGGCCTGGGAACGACAGAAATCATTATTATTGATGATGGTTCTACAGATAATACAAAAAAAATTCTCAAGCAGGAACTTGAATCAAACACCGTCAAAGTATTATATCATTCAAAAAATCAGGGCAAAGGGGCCGCTATTCGCTCTGGTTTTCAAGTTGCCACCGGTGATTTTATCGTTATTCAGGATGCCGATCTTGAGTGTAATCCCGAGGACTTGCCGAACTTATTGGATGTATTGACAACTTCACGAGCGGATGCGGTTTATGGCAGTCGTTTCTCCGGCATGTATGCCTTTAAGCCGTCCTATCGTTTTTTTATGCTGGGTAACCGACTGGCCACAGGTCTTTCCAACCTCTTGAGTGGCACCAACCTGACAGATATGGCTACCTGCTATAAAATGCTTCGGCGGGAAATAATCAACAAACTGACTATCGAAGAAAATCGTTTTGGTGTTGACGCCGAAATTACCGCCAAAATCGCAAAAATGAATTTGCAAATCAAAGAAGTCGGCATCTCTTATAGAGGAAGGACTTATGCGGAAGGTAAAAAGTTTACGCTCTTAGACGGCATCCGGGTGTTTTACGCCATTTTTAAATACAATCTGCGTCAACGGCGTTGACACAAAAAAAACCTGTCGTTTGTCCATAATTTTTGTCGGGGTTCCAGGCGTTTCCAGCCACACGTAAGCCGATGTTTTCTATATCCAGTCCCTGCCTGACTGAATTGGCTCACACATTCGCGCGTTTGCATATTCTGGCGGCCGTTCCGGCAACCTTAAAAGCGGCGCTCATTTACGGATAATACGGCAGCCTTTTTGAAATAATGCGTTTTTTATCCATGTTCTGTCTTATCGTTTTTCTGTCGTAGCGCCGAGATGGTGATAAGGACCGCCAGCCCGAAGCAGGCGGCCGCGCAGAACAGAAGCACAAAAACATTTTTAGGCAAGCCGGGTTCAAGCAACGAAACGCCCGGATCATCAGGGTCGTAGTAGACAGGCACTTGTCCCCCGACGGGGTATTTCCGCAGGATATCTTTGGCCCTGATTATCGTTTTCTGATGCATATCAGAAGCGGAAATCCGTCCACCGGCGTAAGACCTGCCGTGAACCGCATAAGCATATTTCACCACGGGCGTATATCGCATGCGCTTGTCAACCCGGGTTGACTGGGCCCGGGAGCAGGTGACTTTCCCGGAGACGGACGGCCAGTCGGCGCTTTTTTTACCGACGTTGTATCGGAAAAGGCCGAAGCCGCCCAAAATCAGACCGAATACAATCAAGACGCAGACCAGAATAACGGCGTTACTCTTTTTGTTTTTCTCAGTCGTTGTTTTCGTCGTCATGGCTGATGCCTCATTATTAATAATGGGATTGTCAATGCCTATAGCAAGACAGGGCCTGTGTGTCAAATAATTCCGGGGACGTCCATGCTTTTCGGATCATGGCTGTCTCCGGCACTTTTTTTGTCTGGTTGCGCTGACGCAAAGACGCCTTAATCCGGATCGTTTATTCTAATCCAAGACCAGGTCAAATATTTTTATTGATTCAGACACGGAGTAAAATAAAGTTACGAGTCAAAGAGGAAAGGATCGCCATGAACAATCCCATTCCCGGCAACCTGCTGACCACCGCCATGGCGGTCATGCCCCATACCGACGTGGACCGCGCTCTGGAAACGGCCCTGTCGCTGGATATCCCCTTCTGGCCGCAGCTGCCCAACTACAGCTATTATGAAGACATGTACGTGCAGGCGGGCGAACATTTTCCCGGTATTCTCCTGGATCTGGACAAACGCACCCTGCGGTTTTCCATGGATAAGTTCATCGCGGAACTGGAGGAGACCCTGGCGCGTTTTGACGATCCGGCCTGGTTTGACGTCAGCGAAACCTATTCGGCGGTCTATCATCGTTTTTTGAAACTGGACCTGGCGGACCGGCCCGCCATCCGCGGCCAGCTGGAAGGGCCGGTCAGCTTCGGCTTCAACATCCTGGATCAGGACGAGCGCCCCATCCTGTTCGATGACACCGTGCGGTCGTTCATGTATGACTTCATGGTCCGGCGGGTGAACGCGCAGCTGGTTCGTCTGAAAAAAAATAATTCCAATGCTTTCATGTTCGTGGATGAGCCGGGTTTGCAATTTTTGTTTTCGGCCCTGTCCGGATATGACAATATCAGGGCCAGAGACGACATGGATCAGTTCTTCGCGCAGATCGACCGCCCCCGGGGCGTCCATCTCTGCGGCAACCCGGACTGGGATTTTCTGCTCAACATGGACCTGGATATTCTGTCCCTGGATGTCTATACCAACGCGGAAGTGATTTCCTCCTATGCCGTGTCCATTAAACGGTTTCTGGAGCGGGGCGGCGTCATCGTCTGGGGGATAGTGCCCACGGGGTTCGAGGCCTTTGACCGGGAGGATATTCCTTCGCTGATCGCGCGCCTGGAATCGATCTGGGAGTTTGTCTGGTCCAGGGGGGTTGACCGGGATTTGATGATTGCCCGCAGCCTGCTGTCGCCGGCCACCTGCTGCCTGGTCAATCCGGATAAAACGGTTACCGTGGAAAAGGCTTTTGCGGCGATAAGGCAGATATCGAAGATTTTGCGGGAAAAATACTTGATGCACTCGTAAAAAGTCATAATTTGGATGGCAAAGTAAAAAGTTCAAGATCAAGGCGCGCAAATCCTGAGGAATGCAGCGTACTTAGCAGTACGTG
>CAYSMV010000459.1:0-3401 GCA_964432245.1 uncultured Desulfobacterales bacterium | reverse complement strand
CCAAAATAAGCGTCGTCGCACACGGCCACTACATTCCTGCCGCTTTCGGCAATGCCGGTCAGGATGTCGGCCAGGGCCCGGCCTTCCTTTTTATTGACGGTATAGCCGGTGGGATTATGAGGAAAATTCAGCAGTACGATCACCTTGCCGTCTTTTTCCGCCAGTTCTCTTGCCCTGGCTTCAAAGGCATTCAAATTGAAGCCGCCTTTCTCATTAAATATTTGAAAATGTTTGATATTGACGCCTTTCCGAACGGAAAGAATCATATTGTAATTGCCCCACATCATGTCCGGCAGCAGAACCGTGTCCCCGGGGTTGGTCCAGAGATCGGCGAAAATGCTGATGGCATGGGTAATGCCGCAGGTAACGACGGGTAAGCTGATATCCCGGCCAGCCAGGCCTGGATTCTTGGCGTGTATCTCCGACTGCCACTGCTTTCTCAGGCCGGGTATGCCGAAAGAAGGAGCGTAGGCAAGGGATTCCTCGGGGGTCAGGCCTTCGATCAGGCGCATGACCGAGGGGAGATTCATGATACCGGCGCCTTCCTTGGCAATGCCGATGGTGGCGTTGATGGCGTGCGCTTTTTCTTTGGCCTCGGCACTCTGGCTTAAAATCCCTTTGGGAAAAAACAACTCCCGGCCCATATCGGACAGCATTTCAAGTATGTATGGGTTGCCGGCTTCGATGGCGGCGTTCAGTTCCCTGGCGATAGGATTCATATTATTTCTTCCTTAACTTCATTGCTAATATAATGCCGATTCAGCCTCTTGTTTCCGACTTTTTAATAAAATACAGATTGTTGGTTAAATGATAAAGATTTTTTTGCAAGGAAAAACAAAAAAGACCACTGGACGCCAGAATAAAACGGGCTTTGGTGGCAGGTTACCGAGTATAGTTACCGGGCCGATTGATGCAAAAATGCATGACCCGGAGACACGATAGACCTGTATCAAAAATTTTGTGTTTTCCGGTAAAAACGTATTGAGAAAAAATCCGTCTTCACCGTTAATAAAACGGCTGAAGATATTCTTTCCTGCTCAATCCGTAAACCGGTCCTGAAAGTTCATGGCGGCCAGAACAGCTCTGGACGCAAGCGTGCGGATCGGTTCCGGCGGCCAGGGTATGGTTGTCCGGTTAACGAAAAACACGTCGGTCAGGTCGGTCTGTTTTTCGAAAACCAGGTCGGCCAGGGTACGTCCGTTTAAGTGGGTCAGGCTGACGCCGTGGCCCATGCATCCCAGGCTGTAGACCACATTTTTATCGCCCACGAAACCCATGGCCGGCGCCAGGTCCAGGGTGATAGACACGGGACCTCCCCAGCGATGGGTGAAGTTTATTTTTTCCAGCTGGGGAAAAATGGCTTTTACGTCTTTTTCCAGTCCCGCAAAGACGGCCGGGCTCTGGTCCTTGTCCATGTCTTTGCCCCAGGCCAGGCCCGCGTCCCGGCCGCCCATGAGCAGGCGGTTGTCCGCGGTCAGCCGGTAATAGTGGACCAGGTTCCTGGCATCTTCGATGCCCTGGCGGTTTTTCCAGCCGATCAGGTTCAACGTATCTTCGGGAATGGGCTCGGTGAGAACGATGTAAGTCCAGAGGGGCACTTGTTTACGCCTGATGGCGGGAATAAAATGCGACCAGGCATTGGCGGCCAGAACCACCTTTTCCGCCGTGACCCGGCCAGCGGGCGTTTGCAGGATAATTTTGCCTGCTTCCCGGATCATGGATATGACCGGCGTGTTTTCATACACCGCCACGCCCTGCCCGGTGATGACGCTCTTCCATCCCCAGGCGAGCTTGGCCGGGTTGAGGATGCCGCAGCGGGGTTCCCACCAAGCGCCAAGGTATTGCGGGCTGTCGACTTCCTCCCGGATGGCGTCTTTTTCGAGCCATTCAATACCCGTCAGCCCCAGGGAATGGGCCAGTTCGACTTCATGCATGATTCTTTTTCTATAACCGGGTGAGGTGGCCACACGGAAAAAACCGTTATGTTCGTAGTCGCAATCGATTTTCAGGTCCCTTATCAGATCCCGGGTGGTATCCACTGCTTTTTCCATGTAATGGTGGGCTTCCCGTGCCCCGGTGCGGCCGAAGCGAAGCCGGGTGATATCCATGGTCAGGCCGAAGAGGGTCATGTTAAAGCCGCCGTTTCTGCCACTGGCGCCATAGCCGATGATCTGCGCCTCCAGAAGGACGACATTCGCGCCGGGATTGTCTTTTTTGATGTGATAGGCCGTGGAAAGGCCCGTAAATCCGCCGCCTACAATGGCCACATCCACTTCCAGCTCTTTTTCAAGTTTCGGGCCGGGCGTATAATCCCGGGTGGTCATCCAGAAGCTTTTTTCCTCGAAGGTTTTCATGAAAAAACTCCCGTTTTAATGATTCAGTTGATGTTGAACCGCTTTTTTGACTATTTGCCGGGCATGATCTTTCTCCAGGACATCCGGATCGATCATCCATTGCAGGGCAAGCCCCTCGACAATGGCCACCAGCAGGCAGGCGAGATGAGTGCTGTTGTCTGCCGCGCCCGCCTCCCTCAAAAGGACTTCCACGGTCCCGCGGTATGCCACCAGCATCCGCCGCAGCGGCGTGCTCACCTCTTTATGAATCCGTCTGCATAAAGAACAGTCTTTCTTTTTCAGCGCCAGTCTGAAATAACATTCGCCGTGCACGCCGTCTGCTATGGGCCAGTATTCAATTATGTTTTCGCACAGCTCCGGATCACCTGTCTTTTCCACTTCTTCCTGATAACACCACAGAGCAGGCCTTTCCTGCTGAGACATACATTTCTCATAAACAGGGTCTTGTTGTGCAAAAAGCATTGTCACCCCGGCCCCCGAGCCGGGGTCCAGAAAAAATTAATAATATCAATTTTATACTGGGTTCCTGGTCAAGCCCGGAATGACGATGGTTAGACTTTTTACGATTCCATCAATTTTGATGCCCCCTTAAAAAGTTCAAGATCAAGGCGCGCAAACCCTGAGGAATGCAGCTTAGCGCAGTACGTGAAATTCCGAAAAACGGAGCGCAACGCAGATATCGGCCTTTTCTTAAGCCATCAATTTTGTTACCCGGATATTTTTCATAACCTTTTGAAAAATATCCAAACGCTCTGGCTTAAAATTCCTTTGGGAAAGAACAACTCCCGGCCCATGTCGGACAGAATTTAAAACAGATGAGAATTGCGGTTTCGATGAAGGCGTTCAGTTCGCTGGGGACCGGATTCATATTGCTTCTTCCTTGATTTCATAATTAATGGAGCCCGGATTCAGCCTCTTGCTTATAACTTTTTTATAACATACAGATTGTTGCTCAAATAATAAAGATTTTTCTGAATTTCGATACCAAATTTTGATGGTTTTGTATAAGCTCTTTACACCGTCATTCCGGGCTTGACCCGGAATCCA
>CAYSMV010000458.1:0-1546 GCA_964432245.1 uncultured Desulfobacterales bacterium | reverse complement strand
CATGATTCTCTGTTTATAAAGTATTGCCGGGTTCCCACCACGGTTCTGGCGGTCAAGGACCGGGTCCTGGGCCACAATCCCCTGGCAGCCGTATATCTTTCAAAAGGGCCTTATTACAGCCGCTTACGGGCATCCTCCGACGAATAGAAAATATGGACTATTGCTTAACCGTTACCATTCTTGGCTCGGGCACCTGCGTGCCATCGCTGGCGCGGAGTTCCTGTTCGCTTTTAATAAAAACGGCCGGGGCCAGAGCGGTTTTCGACTGCGGCCCCGGCACCATGAGAAGACTGCTTGAGGCAGGTGTAACGGTCTTTGAGGTGACGCATCTGTTTTTGAGCCATTTTCATCTTGACCATACCGGTGAAATGGCTTCCCTGTTGTTTGCCAACAAATATCCTTTTATCCCGGAACGGAAGGCACCGCTGCTGCTGGCCGGGGGAAAAGGGCTGGTTGATTTTTACGCCGGTTTAAAAGCCGTTTATGACGAATGGATCGACCTGGGTAGCGATCTGCTGAAGTTCAGGGAATTCAGCACAACCGGACAAGACCATTACCAGGACGACTTTCTTTCGGTCACCACGCGGCCGGTTGCCCACCGGCCGGAAAGCGTCGCCTTCAAAGTGACCGTGAACAACATCTCGGTGGTCTATTCCGGAGACACGGATGTTAACGGAAATCTGGTTGAACTTTCCCGGGGCGCTGACCTGCTGATCTGTGAAGCGGCCTTACCGGATCATTTAAAAAAGGAAGGCCACCTGACGCCTTCGCTGGCAGGCGAAATCGCGCGGCAAGCCGGTGTAAAGCGTCTGGTTCTGACGCATTTATACCCGGTATGTGATAAGGTGGATATCAAGGGGCAGTGCGCGAAAACTTACGGCGGCGATATTATTGTGGCCCAAGACCTGATGCGGTTTGAATTTTAAGCCGGGCAGGAGAGAGGAATGATGAACCATGAAATACTACCCGGTTTGTCTTGATGTTAATAACCGTCCATGTCTGGTGGTGGGCGGCGGCTCGGTGGGCACGCGGAAAGTTAAGTCCCTGGTGGAATGCGGAGCGCGCGTGAAAGTGGTGGCGCTGTCCGCTTCTACCGAACTGGAAAGCATGGCCGATGACGGCGTCATCATTCTGGAAAAACGGGTTTATGACGCTTCCGACATGGCAGGCGTGTTCCTGGTTTTCGGCGCTACCGGCGACATGGACGTAAACGAACGGATTCGCCTGGACGCGGAGGCTCATAACATCCTCTGCAATATCGCAGATTTTCCGGCAGGCTGCAATTTCATCCTGCCTTCGGTGGTAAAGCGGGGCGACCTGCAGATCGCGATTTCCACGTCCGGCAAAAGCCCGGCTTTCGCCCGTTTTTTAAGAAAAGAGCTGGAAAACCGTTACGGCGGAGAATATGACGATTTCCTCCGACTTATGGGATTGATCCGTGATAAACTGCTGGCAGCGGAGCATGAGCCGGAATCGCATAAACCGTTGTTTGAAAAACTGATCAACAGCGGCTTGCCGGAATTGATCAGTAAAAGACAAAAAGAGG
>CAYSMV010000457.1:0-7525 GCA_964432245.1 uncultured Desulfobacterales bacterium | reverse complement strand
CACATCAGGGATGCCATCGGGCGAACCTGGCAGTGCGGCACCATTCAGCTGGACATGTCGCTGCCGGAACGGTTTGACCTGAATTATATTGATCATAACAACCAGAAACAGCGGCCGGTGATGATCCATCGTGTTATTTACGGCTCGATTGAGCGGTTTCTGGGAATTTTGATCGAACATTTCGCGGGCCGGTTCCCTTTATGGCTGGCGCCGGTCCAGGCGGTTCTGTTGCCGATCAACGACGCCCTCTTACCGTTTGCCGGACAGATCAGGGAGCAATTTGAAAACTACGGGGTCCGGACGGAAATCGACGGCCGTTCCGAGAGTCTTAATAAGAAGGTGCGGGAAGCCCAGTTGAGCAGAACTCCGCTGATTGTAACCGTCGGCGACCGGGAAAAGGAGAGCGGCACCCTGTCCGTGCGGACGCTGGAAGGGAAAGTCCGGCAGGCTATGGACAGGGAGGTTTTTTTAGACAGAGTCTGTTCCCATATCCGGCAGAGAAACCGGGATCCGGAAATTTTTGATTGATTGGAGACAAGTCATGCAGACAGGCGACCAAAGCGTTTTATTGAATGCCGCAGAAATCAAGCGGGAACTGGAAAGAATTTCCCGGGAAATCGTGGAAAAGGACGCGGGCGCAACAAGAGATTTGGCGCTGATCGGTATCCATACCCGGGGTGTTTTTCTGGCCAGACGGCTGGGGGCAATGATCGCCGGCATCACGGGTAACAGCATAGACACCGGTACCGTTGATATCACTCTGTACCGGGACGACTGGACGCGAATCAGCTACCAGCCGGTGGTCCAATCCACTGATATTACGTTTTCAATCGATGACCGGCGGGTCGTCCTGGTGGATGATGTCCTGTTTACCGGGCGAACGACCAGAGCCGCCCTGGACGCCTTGACGGATTTCGGACGACCTTCCCGGGTGGAGCTGGCGGTGCTGGTCGACCGGGGCCTGAGAGAATTGCCGATCCGGGCCGATTATGTGGGCAAGTCCATAGAAACAGACAAAAACCAGATGGTCAACGTGATGCTGAGCGAGTGCGACGAAAGCGATCTGGTGGTGGTCAGGGGGTGACCTTCAAATCATGGGCAGCAGGGAGCACAGGAAACAGGCGCCATCCCGGTTGAAGGTCGGCATCCTGTCGATTTCCAGCACCCGGACGCTGGATAATGACGCCAGCGGGCGGTGGATAAAACGCCGGGCGGAAAAAGAACGGCACGACGTCGTCTGCCACCGGGTGGTAACCGATGACGTCAACGCCATCCGCGGCGCGCTTTGCGAGGTCATCAATGATCACGGGCCGCAACTGATTATTGTGACCGGCGGCACCGGTCTGGCAAAAAAAGACGTCACTATAGAAGCGGTGCGGCCTTTGTTTCGCAAGGAGTTGACCGCCTTCGGGCCGGTGGTCGCACAGCTCAGTTTCGAGAAAATTGACTCCGCGGCCATCCTTTCCCGCGCGACGGCCGGCATTGTCGCTAAAACCGTTGTTTTCTGCATTCCCGGCAGCAAGGATGCCTGTGAGTTGATCTGCCGGAATCTGATCTTTCCGGAAGCCGGACACATAGTCAAACATTTACAGGAGTGATCGTCCGGAGATGACCTTTCGTGACCGATGGGCTCCGGATCAGTAAGAGCCGGTTATCAGAAATTCTTTCCCGAACACAACCATGCCGTTAAACACGTCCGGGCCGGTTAAGTTGGCGCCGTTTTCTCCTATGATTGCGATCACGCTTTCGGGCTGGTATTTGTCGGGGCTGCTGTTGATATAAAATTTAAATTCTCCGGATGGAAACGGCCTGTCAGCGATGGGGAAGGGGCCTATCGGCATTTTTCCGTTGGCGGTTTCCGCCAGCGCCCTTTCCATGGTGGCGCCCAGTTTATGTATAAATCCCATCTCGTCTCTGATGGCGCACATGAAGAGCATGCCGTCGGGCAGATTCGTCTCCACGTCAAAATAGAGCTTGCCGTTCTCCTGCCGGGGGGCGACACTGAATTCGACGTTTATCTTGCCGGGGGCCGGATTAGCGGTTACCGCGCCGGTGGATATCGGCGTCGTTTCCACGGCCGCGGGGGGCAATTCATCTTCGCTTTCAGCGGCATTATCGCATGGCAGGAAGACACACAGCAGAAGAAAGAAAAGGATTCTGATTGATAGTTTATCCAAAGGGCAATCCTTCGGTCAGGAACAATATAATTCGGCTATGTGCTTCTATGATTTTTCTGTTTTTTTACCGTTAAAGTCAACAAATTTGTCCCTCCGGCAGTGTCGCTCAATACCCGGGCAAAAGCGCTTCATGGTCCGTATATGACAAATAAAAAAGTCCGCGAGGAGGGGCATCCTCGCGGACTTCCTGCGGTTGCGATTTCTACTGTTTGTCGGCTGCTTCGTAATCCGCGTCAATTACGTCATCGTCGTCATTGCTTCCGGATTTTTGCTGTCCGCCGGCGGAACCGCTTCCTGCTTCGCTCGCGGCTCCCTGGGCTCCTTCCTGCGAAGCTTTTTGATACATGGCTTCGGCCAGTTTGTGTGAAGCCTGGGCCAGTTCATCAGTGGCCCGTTTGATACCTTCCAGATCGTTGCCGTCCTTGATTTTTTTCAGCGCTTCGATTTTGCTTTCTATATTGGACTTTGTGTCCGCGTCAAGTTTATCCGCGCCCAGGTCTTTCATCGATTTTTCCGTCTGATAAATCATGGAGTCGGCCGTGTTCTGCGCTTCCACCAGCTCTTTTTTCTTTTTATCTTCTTCGGCGTGCGATTCCGCGTCTTTTACCAGCCGGTCGATCTCTTCTTTGGAAAGGCCGCTGGAGGCGGTGATCCTGATGGATTGTTCCTTGCCGGTGCCCAAATCCTTGGCGGAAACATGGACGATGCCGTTGGCGTCAATGTCAAAGGTGACTTCAATCTGAGGTATTCCTCTGGGCGCGAGCGGAATATCCGACAGCTCAAAGCGGCCCAGGGTTTTGTTCCCTTCCGCCATTTCCCGCTCCCCCTGAAGCACATGGATGGATACGGCCGGTTGATTATCCGCGGCTGTTGAGAATATCTGGCTTTTCCTCGTCGGGATAGTGGTGTTCTTTTCGATCAACCGGGTCATTACGCCGCCAAGGGTTTCAATGCCCAGCGAAAGGGGCGTCACGTCCAGCAGCAGGACGTCATTGACGTCCCCCTGGAGAACGCCGGCCTGGATGGCCGCGCCCATGGCGACTACTTCGTCCGGGTTAACGCTCTTGTTGGGCTCTTTGCCGAAAATCTTTTTCACTCGTTCCTGAACCGCGGGCATGCGGGTCATGCCGCCGACGAGAATGATTTCGCTGATCTGGTCTGTCGGGAAGCCTGAATCCTTCAAGGCCGTCTGGCAGGGCCTGGTCATCTTGTCCAGCAGGTCGCTGACCAGATCTTCCAGTTTAGCCCTGGTCAGTTTAATATTGAGGTGCTTGGGCCCGCTGGCATCGGCCGTGATAAAAGGCAGGTTTATGTCCGTCTGATGGGCGGTGGACAATTCCATCTTGGCTTTTTCCGCGGCTTCTTTTAACCGCTGCAAAGCCATTTTGTCCTTACGCAGATCAATACCCTGGTCTTTCCTGAACTCGTCGGCCAGGTAGTCCACGACGCGCAGATCGAAGTCCTCGCCGCCCAGATGCGTGTCGCCGTTGGTTGATTTGACCTCAAATACCCCGTCGCCGAGCTCAAGTATCGAGATATCGAATGTGCCGCCGCCCAGGTCGAAGACGGCTACTTTTTCGTCTTTTTTCTTGTCCAGGCCATAGGCCAGAGAAGCGGCCGTGGGTTCGTTGATGATGCGCTGAACATTGAGACCGGCGATTTTCCCGGCGTCCTTGGTCGCCTGCCGCTGGCTGTCGTTAAAATAAGCCGGTACGGTAATCACGGCATCGGTTACCTTTTCACCCAGGTATTCTTCGGCGGTATGCTTGATATCCGCCAGGATAAAGGAGGATATTTCCGCCGGGCTGTGCTGCTTGCCGCGGATGTTGATACGCACGTCGCCGTTGCTCGCTTTTTCTATTTTGTAAGGTAATATTGCAATGTCGCCCTGAACCTCCGGAGAGTCGTATTTTCTTCCGATCAGTCGTTTGACGGCAAAAACCGTATGCTCCGGATTGGTTATGGCCTGTCTTTTGGCGACCTGTCCGACCAGCCTTTCGCCGTCTTCATTGACCGCTACGATGGAAGGCGTTGTCCTCCCTCCTTCGGGGTTGGTGATTACCTTGGCGTTTCCGCCTTCCATGACCGCAACGCATGAATTGGTAGTGCCAAGATCGATTCCAATTGTTTTTGCCATCGTTTTCTCCTTCTTTGCTTATATATTTTTAAGATACTGTTTTTAAATCATTTATTTTGTTTGTCGCATTCCCGCCACGGCTTACTGTTTAGCGGCGGATACAACCACCATGGCCGGTCTCAAAAGCCGGTCATGGATCATATAGCCTTTCTGGTATTCCTCCAGAACGATATTATCTTCCGCGTCTTTCTCTTGCCGGGTGGATACCGCCTGGTGATAATTGGGGTCAAATTTTTCACCGAGGGCTTTTATCGGTGTAACGCTGAACCGCTCCAGAATTTTCAGAATTTCGTTCAACGTCATTTTTACGCCTTCCACCAGTTTATCGGTCTCCGCTTTATCGTCGCCGGAAGCGGCAATAGCCCGTTCCAGGTTGTCCACCACGGTCAGCAATTCCCTGGCCAGCGATTCATTAGCGTATTTTTTAAAATCAACCCATTGTTTGTCGAGTCGTTTTTTCTGGTTCTCAAAATCAGCCGCCGCCCTTAAAAAACGATCATTGAGGGCCTCTTTTTCTTTTTCCGCGGTTGCCAGGGCCTCTTTCAACTGTGAAATAATATCGGTATCGTTGTCTGAAACCGCTGTCTCCTCTTCATTGGCATTCTGTTCTTTTTTATCATTGATCTTGACTTCTATTTTATCGTTTGTTTGGACATCCTGGTTTTCTTCAACCGGCGGTGTTTCCGCTGCCGTCTCATTCTGTCCGGCTACATCCGTATTTTTTGCCTCCACCTTCTTTTTTTTCATGTCCACCACCTGTCCCGAATATTTTTAACGCCAGCCTCAGATATTGATTTTCCAAACATTTTCAAATTGTTTTGATTAAAAAAGATAAGGATAAATATAATATTGTCAAGAAAAAGGTGTGAGAAAAAAGGGAAATAAGAAACCTGGTTGTACACCCCCTGTCGACAAGCGCCGAAATAGAAGCCTGTAACATGACCGGGATCGATCCATGACACCGACCGCGCCGGTTATCGCTGCTTCCTTCCGGACCTGACGAGGTTCCCGGCCGTCGGTTGCACGGCGGCCGGTCAGAACCGGCAACATTTCGGGGCGTTAGCCTTCAGAGGGAATCAGCCCTGCATAAAGCGGATTTCAGGTAAAGGGCACCGCTATCTCCCCGCCTAGTACAACCAGGTACATGAATTATAACATCAGGCGGTTATGTTTCAAGAAAATATTGGTATCGTCAGGTTATAATCTTTCATCTGCCGACCAAGCCGGGAAAACGCGTCATAATGATGGGATTTCGGATCGTTAAAAAGATCCATCTCAGGCTAGATGCGATTCGAGGATGATTTCATGCCGGGGAAAGATGCCGGTTAACAAAAGCGGCGATCTCCTTTATGCCTTCCTTGCCTTCGGGTATAAAATCTGAAAAAAGCGTAAAAACATGCGGGAGGTTATGCCATATTTTCAACTCTACCGCGATGCCTGCCTTTCTGGCGCTTTCCACCGTCAGCAGGGAATCATTCAACAGCAGTTCTGAATCCGCAACCTGGATGAAAAGCGGCGGCAGTCCCTTATAATCACCAAAGGCCGGAGAAATATCGGGATCATAAGGATCCCTGCCCGTTGACAAATAAGATTCCACTTTTTTTATAATGTTTCTATGAAACATATGGCTTTTCCGGGCGTTGCTGATGAACGTGGGGCTGGTTTGACTCATGTCGGCAAAAGGGGAGAGGCAGAATGCCGCCCGCGGCAGCGGGGTGTTTCTGTCTCTAAGCGCCAGCAGCGTCAGCAGCGTCAATCCCCCGCCGGCGGAGTCTCCCCCGATGACGATATTTCCCGGGGTGTATCCCTGATCAAGCAACCAGCTATAGGCGCTGACCGCATCGTCACGGCAGTCATCCAGCGTATATTCCGGCACCATTCGATAATCAAGGCTCAATACTCTTGTTTTTGTTTCCCTGGAAAGACGCCATGTGATGGGACGGTGGGTCGCCGGGGAACAGAAAAAATAACCTCCGCCGTGAAGATAAAGAATAACCCTGTCCTGATCCGGGGCATCACCGTAAATCACCCATTCCCCGGGGACACCACCGGCAACGACCTGCTGGATTAAGACCGGTGGTGGCACCCTGCTTATCAGTTTGCCGCCGGCATCCGCGGCCTTTCTCAGGCCGAGCATCACGCGGGGATTGATCGGCAGGAAAGCCTGTCCCGGCTTGATGCAATATTTAAGAAAGAAATTCAAATTTCTAGCATTACCGCTCAATATATAACTCATAGGTCCTCCACGGATAATTGGCGTCTAATTGGAAACAATAAACATACTGAATAGACTTTTTTCCCATGACTTACAGGAACGCAGTCCCCCGTCTCCTGATTACCGGTCATTTTTTAAGCAATTCCACCACGCTGGCATCCCGAAAGACCGATTCTTCAGCCAGATCAAGGGCCGATTTTCCAAGATTGCTTTTTAATGAGGAGCGGTCCGCACCCAGTTTGACAAGTTCTTCCATAGCCGCTTTCCGGCCGGCTGAGGCGGCAAACATCAGCGCCGTCCAGCCAAAGCTGTTCTGCGCGTCCAGGGTTGCACCGGACTTGATAACCAGGCGCATGACCCTGATGTCTAACTTAAAAGATTTTGCCATGGCCATCAGAGGGGTGTCGCCATTTACGTTCCGGGCATTAACGTCCGCGCCCTGAGAAATCAGATAGCGCGCCACCGCGAGAGAATCCGCACAGAAAAAAAGCGGGCTGTTGCCTTTCTCATCCCGGTCATTAACGCTGCCACCTCGAGCGACAAACTTTTTGATAAGATCAAGACTGCGGAAGGTCGTTGCCTTACAGGTTATTCCTTTCTGGCCAAGGTCAGCGCCGTTATCAATCAGCAGGTCAATGATTGCCTCCGAACGGGCGTCCGCTTCGATATTTTTGGGACGCGAGCGGCGGTCGTCATTCCAGCCCAGACTCACGGCTGTTTCCAGCGGTGTCCGGCCGCCGCTGGAAACAAGGTTGGGGTTGGCGCCTGATCTAAGACACAGACTGACCATCGGAATATTTTCGGCTTCAATCGCGGACTGAAGAATCATACCGCCGTCGTAGTCAATCCCGATTTCCTTTTTAACAATATAATCAACAACAAATTCTGATATTTCCGGTTTAATCACGGCGCCTGAACGGATTGCCATGGAAAAAGCGGGAGCCGCTTTTTTACTGTCCGGGATTTCTCTAAACAAGGGTTCAAGGAGGGTAAGGT
>CAYSMV010000456.1:0-2382 GCA_964432245.1 uncultured Desulfobacterales bacterium | reverse complement strand
AAGGGCGATCAACTCCCGGCGCATAGTGGCCGCGGCTTCCCGTTCCATTAATAGTAATTTCTGAAGGCCCTGAAACGTGATCGAATCTCCTAAAATACGGTATAAAACGCGAATGCGGTCGCAACTCTCCGCATCGGGATCAAAAAGATCCGGCAGCAATCCGGCGGCTTCCTTCCCTACCGCCAGGATCCCCAGGCCATTGGCATGCGGAAATTCAAAATGCGGATAGTGATCGCATAACTCCTCCCATAATCGCCATACGCCAAAATCGCCTTCTCTGACCATGGTATCGTGAAACAGCACGATGGCCCGTTCACTGAGCTTCGGCTGCCAGGTTTCAAAATCATGGCGGACCGCCTCATAGGTATGAAGGCCGTCTATGTGCAGCAAATCGATCGAACCATCCGAAAACCGCTTTACAGCGTCATCGAAGGTCGAACGGATCAGCGTGGAAAACGCGCCGTATCGCCGGTCATGCCTGGCGCGCAATTCCGCAAGCACATCCTCATCGTAGTACCCGGCTTGTTCATCGCCTTTCCAGGTGTCAACGGCAAAACATCTCGTCCGGGGCGAAAAACGAACGACCGCCTCACAGAAAGCAAGATAGGAATCCCCCTTGTGAGTGCCCAGTTCAACCAGGCAACCGGGCCTGAGCAGCCTTATCAGAGTAAACGCGAAGGGTATGTGCCCCTGCCACGGAATCACCTCGCTGATATCGCGCGGCGACCACTCGTCAGGAGTAAACAACGACAATTCCAGAAAACGGTTCATACACATCTCAGCTTTTTTAAACCGACAGCGGTCAGCACGGATATAACCGCCGCAGCAGATAATGCCGACAACGATTTTTAAACGCCGCCGATCTTGTCAGAGCCGGCTTCCGACATACCAGCACCAGATCCTGCCACATATCGCTGCCGTCGTCATAGCCGGTCGGTCCGTCCTGCGAATAAATTTCCAGAACCGTCAAGGAGGCGAACCGGGCCAGGGAGGCAAACCCGTCCGCGTAAAAACGCCAGCAATCGACCGGGTAACGGTGCTCGGGACCGGCCGAAGGCGCGATCAGGCAACATAACCCGCCGGGTTTTAAAACCCTGGCGATCTCCAGCATGGTCAGCCAGAAAAATTCGATATGTTCAAAAGCCTGCCCGGAAACGACGACATCCGTCGATTCTGATCGCACTTCCCGCCAGTTATAGGGATCATGAAGAACAATATCCACATTACCGCCGGCGGACATGTCGACCCCGCGATATCGCCAGGGCGGAACATCAAAAATCTCCCGGTAACTGCCGTTGACGTCCAGGCTCCCCAGGTCGATGATTTTCAAAGGCTCCTTTTCCCTGCCTTTAAGGTACTTGTATCTGAAAGCCTGCATTTTATCCAGCGAACTCTTATGCAAATCAGCCATCCTCCTGAAAAAATTCGACCTCGGTATTGGAAACGGAAAGAATCCCCCCGGGTCTCCTGACGGGAACGCTCGTAAAGATCAGGACATCATGCAGGTAGTGGCATTGCCGGTGATCATTCAATTCGCCGTCCGCGATGGCGACCGTCAGCGCGTATTCCCCTTCAAGGATGTTCGGCCAGGCATCCATCTGAAAATTGATGATGTATTTCCCGCCCTTAACAAGGGCGGGAAGTTTTTTCCGGATCAGGTCCGTGTTGTCGCCGATGATTTCCCGTCCCAGGCGGTCTTTAATGATAAAGCCGACGATAGGATCGGCGATATCGTCATTCGCGCGGCACGCAATGCCGATCCCGCACGACTGCCCGGCGTAAACCACGCTGCTCCGGAAGCCCTGAGAGACGAAACGAACCGCGTCTATCGTCACCCGGCCATCCCCGAACTGGCGGATATCATCGCCTACGGGTGTAAAGGCATCGCGGTCCGAATCATGACCGGACCGGCCATTGCTTTTTAACGCGGCCGAATCATTATTCCGGTTGCCTTCATACATGAACTGAAGATATTTCTCCACCACAAACTTCGGGAGTCCATCCATTCTGATAGCCCCGGATTCGATCCAGATGGCCCGTGAACAAAGCTCGGTCACCGCGGCCGTGTCATGGGATACGAATATGACCGTTCCGGTCCGGCAAAAAGCCCTGATCCTGGCCATGCATTTCTGCTGAAAACGGGCGTCGCCCACGGACAGCGCCTCATCCACCACCAGAATATCCGGGGAAACATGAACGGCCACGGCAAAGGCCAGGCGGACATACATCCCGCTGGAGTATGTCTTGACCGGCTGTTCCATGAAGCCGCCGATGCCGGCGAACTCGGCGATGCGGTCGTAGTGCGGCATCATGAACTCTTCGGTCATCTTCATCGAGATCAGCGAGCCCTGCTTGCCTGACATGTCTTCCCAGATGTGGATG
>CAYSMV010000455.1:0-6226 GCA_964432245.1 uncultured Desulfobacterales bacterium | reverse complement strand
CGCCGGCGGAGGACGGCGCGTAAAGCGTAATCGGCAACCCGTAACTGGGGGCCTCCCCCAATCTCACGTTTCTTGGAATTCGTGTGTTAAACACCATGTCCGCGAAATGTTTTTCCGTATCCTCGGTTACCTGGTGAGAAAGGTTGGTGCGCGTGTCGAACATGGTCAGCAGAATACCGGCTATTTTCAGGGGCGGGTTCAGAAACTGCTTGATCCGCCTGATGGTCTGGATCAGCTGGCCCAGGCCTTCCAGCGCGTAAAACTCGCTTTGCAGCGGAATCAGCACGGAGTCGGCCGCCGATATGGCGTTTATGGTCAAGAGGCTTAAAGACGGCGGACAGTCCAGAAAAATATAATCATAAGCGCCGTTTAAATCGGCCATGCTGTTTTTCAGCGTTTTTTCCTTGTCCGGCGCATCCATCATTTCCACTTCAAATCCGGACAGATCAACTCTTGAAGGAATAATCTTCAGATTGTCCACCACGGTATCGACGATCGCCTCATCCGCCTTGATGGCGCCGATCAGAACCTGATAGAGTGTTTTGCTCAACTCGGCTTTGTTGATGCCGACGCCGGTGGTAGCGTTGGCCTGCGGATCGCAGTCGATCAGCAGTGTTTTCCGGGCGGACGCCGCCAGGGCCGCAGCCAGGTTGACCGCCGTGGTTGTCTTGCCGACTCCTCCCTTCTGGTTGGCTATACAGATAATTTTTGTCATGGATTCTGCCATATCACAAAACATTTTTTTTGAAAAGAATATATGATAAGTAACTCCCATGTGTTCAGAAACAAGAAAGATTTCAATAACCGCGCTGATTACCCTGATCGGCTTCCTGCTTTCGGCGCTGCCCGTACCGGCCCTGACCATTTCGGAGGAAAGGGATCTGGGCAACGAATTCATCAAGCACGCCCGGCAGTCATATCGTTTTTTTGAAGACCCGTTTGTCGATTATTATCTCAATCGCCTTGGCCGGAAACTCGTCTTTGTTTTTCCCCGGCAGCAGTTTGATTTTAATTTTTATGTTATTGAAAATGATGTTTATAATGCTTTCGCGGCTCCGGGCGGGCATGTTTTTGTCCACAGCGGTCTGATCAGCGCTATGGATTCGGAAGAAGAACTGGCCGGCATCCTCTCGCATGAGATAGCCCACGTATATTGCCGTCATCTTTCCGAAAGGATCGATAAATCAAAGAAACTGTCGCTGGCCACCCTGGCCGGCATTACTGCCGGCATCTTTCTCGGCAGCGGGGCCCTGGCCATCGGTTCCGCCGCGGCCGGAGAGGCAGCGGGCCTGGCATACAGCCGCAAGGATGAAAGGCAGGCGGATCAGATCGGCATCCGGTATCTGGCGGCGGCGAACTACAGCCCCGAAGGACTTTTGTCCATGTTAAAAAAAATCAAGGATAAGCACTGGTTCAGCGAGCTGGAAGTTCCTACCTACCTGACCACGCATCCCGGCACGGATGAACGCATTGCCTATATCGCCTCACTCCTGGCGTCAGACCGGTACAAACCTGCCAATCCTCAGGCTGAAGATCCCGCCGGCGATTTTGCCATCGTCCGTACGATCATAATGGCCACCTGCGAAGACGTTGATACTGCTCTAAAACAGATGAGGTTGCGTCTTGAACAGGATAAAGATGACGCCCTGGCTCATTTCGGCTGCGCACTGGCCCTGTCGAGAAAAAACAGGCATGAAGAAGCCATCGACCATCTGAAAAAAGCGCTTGATAAAAAGGCTCCACATCCACGAATGCTGACCGCTCTGGGTATAGAGTACGTGTTGTCGGGGTGTTACGATAAGGCACTGAATATATTTGAAAAAATACCAGCGGTGCTATACTTTGATTTCAGAAAGCAGCTGTTCTGGGCCGAGGCCGCGGAAAAGGCCGGTCAGCTGGGAAAAAGCATTGCCATCCTGGAAGATCTGGTGGAAAAAAAGCCGGATTATACCGAGGCTGTTTATTCTCTGGGAATGGCTTACGGGAAGAATAATGATTCGGAAAATGCCCATTATTATCTCGGCCTTTATTACTATAAAATCAAAAACCTGCAAAATGCGGGGTTTCATCTGCAAAAGGCGTATGAGTTGACCAGCGATCCAGAGAAGAGAAAAACGATTGAGGAAATAATGCCGTCCGTTAACCGCGAAAGCCGGCGGCAGCAACGGCCAGACCTTGGTAACAATTTGAGATTTAATAATATTTTTGGCTCTTCTCAAAATTAGCTGGAGATATTATCGTTTTAAAAAAACCGTTTAATGGTTTTACCGGTTGCGGTTTTTCTTCGCGTCCCGACCCTTTAGGGGCCGTTTGCAACCGGCGAAAAATTTTTTTAACCATATTTTTTAATTTACGGTTCACCAGCTGTTTGCAATGGTTCAATCGTCTGCCACTGTTTTTGAATATGATTATCATCGAAGGCTGATGACGCCTGACGCTGATTTTGGCGCCATTTACACGGCTGTGGCCGGCCTGCAGTTTTCCATCGGGCGGCTTGCGCCGGATGAATTACGGGCTACCATCCGGGCGCTGGCCCATGTTCTGGAAGAGCGGCGGCACAAAATGCGGCGTCAGTCTTATTTTCTCCATCGTAAAGTGGCTGACACCCTGCAGGAGATCCTGACCGGGGCCGACCGGCCGGACATTGCCGACGAGGCCCGCCGCGTCCTGGCGTATTGTTTGTCTAAAACCGGCACGACCGCCCTGCGGGCTGCGGCGGAAGCGCTGGGAAGCCTGCCCCTTTTTTTGCCGGCGCCGGAGTTGCCTTTTTCTGGAGATGCGTCACCGTCGACGCATCTCGCCTGGCCGGCTCTGCTTGACCGCGTCGGCGAAAAACCGGCCGGGCCTGGTTTCTGGAAAGGCCGCAATCTGATCCTGCCCCTGCCCGGTAAGGGCAGAATCCTGATCATCAAAACCGCGACCCGGCCCGATGAACGGAGCATGCTCCACGCCGAAGGCGCATGGATGGAGCATCTTTCCCGGATCTGGCCCCGGCTCTGTGACCGGCCCGGTCTTTTTATTATTCCTGAACCGATCAGCGTCAACGGCGGTTATGTTTTTAAAACAGACCGCCTGCCCGGCGCGGCAAGCACGGCGACGGGAAAAACGCCTGTTTTTTACGCGGCCGGTTACATTTCTCATCCCGATTATTTTTCCTATCCCAATGAATATGAACCATCGCGGCCTTTGTCCAACAGAGAAGTGGTTGCCATATTGAGTAATGGCGCCTTTATTCTGGGAAGGCTGGCTTCCGCGGGCATCATCCATACGGCTCCCATTCCTCTTTTTCACAACCGTATTCAGCGGCACCGACGGGACGACGGCGGGCTTTACCAATGGACTCGGGGCGGCCGGCTGGATCGGTGGCTCGATTCCTGCCGCTATCCCAATATCGGCAAAACCGGACTCCGGGATTTTGAGCATTTTGTCAGCTTCCACGACAGCCCGAGAAAGCTGTATGAATATATCGGCGCTCACCTGCTCAGCCTGGTGCTGATCGCCGGAAGCTGCTTCAGGAACAGGGACGCCTCGCGGATCGGCATCGCGCCCGACGGGTCGCCCATGGACGCCAGGGACCTGTTTGACCCGGTACTCCTGAAAGCGGTCCTTACCCGTATTTTTTACGCTTATTATCAGGGCTTCACGGGCAGACGTTTTTCTGGCAAACCTCCCCTTGACATGGGCCGGTTGACCGCAAGGGTAATCGAAGAGATGGGTGTGGACAGGCACATGGAGGAGATTCTGCGCGTGGCGGAGCAGGTTGCCATGACTGACCGGGAGTTTGCCGGTTTCCTGATGGATCGAGGATTTCAGCCGGAGAAGATCGCGAAAATAAAAAAGGGCGCGGCGGACATCACCATCCTGACCGGGCCGCATCTCGGCGCTTTTAACAGCAGCATATCATTGCCGGAACTGACGGAATTTTCGGCCGTCACGGCTGCCGTCTGCGTCGCCGGCCGTTTTTTTTCAGACAAAAGAGAAGGCTTTTAATTAGTGTTCCTCCATTAAATCAGCGCTGTTATGCCGTTATGCCGTTATACCTTGGTACATAATGGCACAAATACGGTTACGTGTCCGTATGTATTGAACTCTTGTATGGTTTGGCCGGTTTTACGATCGTCATCACCCGGCCACCCGATCAGGTCGGATGGTAAATTTAACCGGGTGATCCAGAGTAAAACGGCTTTATCCCTTATAAAGGTCAATCTTATCTGGATCGTCCGGTCCAGCCGGACGATGACGACTAAAGTTAAATACGTCACCAAATCTATGCCCCAGTGTACTTAGGAGCAGACATGATGGATCAAAAACCACATCAAACCGGTAGCAATCAGAAGCCTTTGATTGACGTTATCAGGCTGACAAAAAGGTTTGGGGATATAACCGCCGTCAATGACATATCTTTTTCGCTGAACCAGGGTGAAATTTTCGGGTTTCTCGGCCCCAACGGAGCGGGAAAGACGACCACCATAAATCTTCTTACCGGGCTCTCCAGACCGGACTCGGGAACCATAAGCGTCGCGGGACTGGACTGCTCCAATAATCCTAAGGCGGCCCAGCATCTGATCGGAATTGTTCCTGATGAAAGCAATCTTTATCCCGAGCTTTCCGGTTTTGACAATCTTTGTTTTTGCGCCTCGCTATATGGTATCCGCAAGAAAGAACGCCGTGAACGGGCGGGAGAATTGCTTCAGGTTTTCGGGCTGAAAGAAGCTGGCGACAGGAAATTCAGCGGCTATTCCAAGGGCATGAAGCGAAAGTTGACCATTGCCGCGGGCATAATAAACCGGCCGCGGATTTTATTCCTCGATGAACCGACGACGGGTATTGATGTCGCCAGCGCGCGGCGGATCAGGCAGCTTCTCTCCGACCTCAACGCCGACGGGACCACCATCTTTCTGACCACGCACTATATCGAAGAAGCCGAGCGGCTCTGCGACAGGATCGCCTTTATAGTAAAAGGAAGAATCGCCGGTATCGATACAATCGAGAATCTGATGAGGCAAACCCAGGGCCAACACGTGGTGCAATTCGCGTTTCAGACCGCCGCGGACAAGGCCTGTGAGCATATCGTAACCGCTTTTTCCGCTCTGCATTGCCAAATTGTTCCGGCGGGGATCCGCGTCGAATCGTCCCGGCCTGTCCGGGTGGGTCCGCTGGTGCGGCTGCTGGAGGAAAACGGCATCGAGGTAATGGAGGCGAGAAAGATTCTCCCGACGCTCGAGGATGTTTTCGTAAACATCACCGGCATCGAGGCGGGGAAGATGAAACAGGAGAAAGAGAAAATGAAGATGGGGGAGAATGCATGAAGACATGGATTGCGTTCTGGAATATTCTGCTTAAGGACGTGCGCTCTTATTACCTGAAGCCGCCCAATATCAGTTGGGGGCTGCTTTTCCCTCTGGTCTGGATAGCGATGTTCTTTATCCGTTCGGGTCTGGGGATGGACAATCTGCCGGATTTGCTGCCCGGCCTGGTGGCGTTGAGCATTCTTTTTGGAACAACCAGCGTTCTTTCCGTCACGGTGACCTTTGAAAAGAAGAGCCGGTCTTTTGAACGTCTCTTGCTTGCCCCCATATCACTGGAGCTTTTGATGCTGGCCAAAACATCCGGCGCGATTGTGTTTGGAACAATAAACGCCTTTGTACCGGTTTTCGCAGCCATGTTTTTAATCGATTTATCAGCCGTTCACTGGCATATTCTTGTTCCCGCGACGGTGCTCCTGTCCATAAGCTCGACTTTTCTGGGATTGTTTATTGCCGTCTCGGTCAAAGAGGTCTTCGAGGCGCAGACTTTCTCGAACTTTTTTCGTTTTCCGATGATTTTTCTCTGCGGGCTCTTTTTCCCGGTCGCTTCTCTTCCCGTTTTTATACGTCCCTTGTCATATGTATTGCCGCTTACTTATGGCGCCGATATTTTACACGGTTCGATGAATGGATCGAACGTGATGCCGTTCGGGTTGAACTTTCTCGTGCTCTCGGGCTTCTGTGTCGTACTGTTTTATATCAGCCTGAGAAATATCAACCGAAAATGGATTACATAATTTCGGGTCCAGGCCACAATTCTGGCTGGAGATGATCCGCGGATGCCGCAACGCAAAACAAGGCTTGATGTTGAGGAGTAAATTTTTTCGATAAGGAAGATTTAATGGCTTCGTAAAAAGTCCAATATCTGCGTTGCGCTGCATCCTTCTGAATTTCACGTACTGCTAAGTACGCTGCATTCC